>CBFQYI010000604.1:0-2604 GCA_965720825.1 uncultured Chryseobacterium sp.
ATCAGGTTTTAAGAATTTTATGAAATTTTATTAATTATATTTATTCTAAATTAATATATTTGCAGCATGAATATGATTGTCCCATTTAAAGTTCCGCCATTGGCGCCTTACTCATTCAATAACGAAGAGATGTTCTGTGAAAAGAAATCTTGTTGTAAAAAATTCAAAAAAGGGAAAAGATGTAAAAAATGCCCGGGAAGAAAGAAAATGGCATAACCTAGCTGAAATTTTTGATCAGCACATAAATAGCAATCGCTAGAATAATAATTCCCCAGATCAGCATCATAATTTTAGGCTGACCAGATTTGTTAATTCTTGTTCTGGGCTGTGGCTTAAACATTTCTTCCACCGAGTTTTTGAACTTTTCAGAATCATTTTCAAAAACTTCTGTAATGGTAATTCCCTGAACAACCGTTTTGTGCAAAAGAGAATTCGTTGCATGAAGCAAAATCTGGAATTTCCCGTCTTTAAATTCTGTGATTTTGAAGATCCTCTCTCCATATGGCTTTTCCAACCCGAAAGGCAATACCTTTACTACATCAGCATTGCTCGTCTGCCAGTTGATGATAATCTCCTCTCCTTTTTTCGCATGAATTTTATTCGCTGTAAAAGTTTTGATAGCTGGCGGAATATTATATCTGAAACTTCTCTTATGATTTTCCAGATTCTGATCATAAGTACGTCTAAGCGCACGATCACTTAAAGTCTCATAGGCCTCCTGAATCTCACGGAAACGGTCTGCAAAAAAATCGTCATTGTCATTTTTATCAGGATGATATTTTAAAGACAGTTTTCGATAGGCTTTTTTGACGTCTTCTTCCGAAGCATCCTGTGATATACCGAGAAAATAGTAGTAATCTTTCATTGAGCAATACAAAAATAAGGATTTATTTTGCTTTGTGTTTGATGTTTACAGTAATTTTTTGTTGAAAGTATGGATCAGAAAGTCATTACGAACCGAAGGTGAAGCAATCTCACTATGGCTCGTAATCTACGGGTTGGAAAACGCAAGGACGCTAAGTTATTTGTAAATTATACGTCTTTAAGGCGTAAAGATTATATCTCCGATAAAGTTGTACTTCTCAACAAATACTGGGAATTGAATGAGTTCAACAGTCCCTTTGCCATTCCGAGCAAAGCGAGGAATCTCAACTTTAATTTCTGCCCGCAGATTTCACAGATTACGCAGATCATTTCACGGCAACTTCAATTATAAGAACTAAACGATAATAGCCCAACCAGTATCTATTTAAGGGAAATCCAATCCTTAGTTGGAGCAATCCAATCATTGAGCGCTTTAAAAAGGAAACCGTGATATAAGCCTGTATTAAGCTCTATTTCTTTAAAATCCTTAATACCGGATCTGATAAACCTTTGTTCCTGTGATAATAATACGTGTCCATCATCCGATTTCTCCGTAATGGAAAGAATTCTTCCATACAACCTGAAGTTTTTATCCTTTTCCAAAGAATCATCTTTGAAGTTAGCTCCAATGAAGACAAAATTAAATTGCGGATTCTTTTCGTAATAAGAGACATATTGTGCAATATAACCTCCCTGTGAAGTTCCCACAACGGTAATCCTTCCGGCAGGAATTCCCTTTTTTATCAGGCTGTCAATCTGCTTTTTTACTTTTTCAGCATACGCTGACGGATCTGTACCTGTTTTTCTTTTCTCAGAAATAACAACTGTATTTTGATCTCTGAGTTTGTTGAGTATTGTTTCATATTCTGCAATACCATATTGGGGATGTTTGTCCTCAAAAGAATGATCTTCCAGAAATTTATTATGTAAAAAGAAAATGTATTGTTTTTGTTGTGACTTTTGCCCAAACAATATGATCGAAAAAAACGAAAGTATGACAATAAAAACATTTCTAAACCTCATCATAACCTAATTTTTTATAATTACAAAGACACAAATTTAACATTAAAAACTTTCCCAGGAGTTGTTCTAAATAAAAAAATTCCGGCGCGGGAAGCAAAGCTTCCCGCGCCGGAATTAAACAATTTCAATTTAGTTTTTACTTTTATTATGCCTCGCAGGTATTATCCTTTTTGCAGCATCTTGAATGGAATTCTTTTTTGAATTTCCCTTTCAGTTCCTGATAGTCTTCGTCATTCATTTCTCTGATCTTATCTGCCAGTCCGAAAGGTGACTTTTCTTTAATTCCATACTCATCAAAAATACCTTTGATAAATCTTTTTCTTTGTATTGCTTTTTTAGCGATTAAGGCTACACCTACAACGGCTAATGCTCCAAGAGCTCCTTTTAATGCTGAATTTTTCATTTTTTCAAAACTTTAAATTTTACTACTTCTTGTTTTTTATAGAGACGAATGAATTCTGATTTTACTTTACTACTTCTTTAAAAATTTCAAATTATTCGTTGTTTCTGTTGAAGAATCCTCCCGAGCATTTATTTCTCCAAACCTCCTTGAATTTCTCTCTTTCCTCAGGAGATAAGCCTGCCATTTTCTCTCTCATTTTTCTTTCTTTAAAATCTCTCATTCCTTTACCGAAATGGAAACATCCGAAAAGAATTTTGCTTAGGATCAATATTCCCATGGCCTGCCAGAAAGTAATTTTTTTATCGCCTAAAATC
>CBFQYI010000605.1:0-2593 GCA_965720825.1 uncultured Chryseobacterium sp.
CCTCATTAAGAAAAACATGTTTATCAAAAAATAAATTGGTTATTGTCTCCGATGGGATATAGTTTCCTACCCCGATAATTTTTGTCATCATTTTAGTATTTGGCTCCTGTTTTTAAATTACACATCAGGAATGATTTATTAAATATAATGAATGAACGTAAATACTTCTCAATATAGTATAGAACAAGAATGCATTGCATTATAAAAAGTTAAATAAAATAGCCGAAAAACAAAGAAAAAAAAAGAGATCTCCCATCGGAAACCTCTTTATTATTTTCAACAGCTTTGAATTATACTTTCATAATTTCAGCCTCTTTTGTCTTAAGATGCTCATCGCAAAGCTTAACATATTTATCAGTATACGTCTGGATTTCTTCTTCCACTCCTTTTACAACATCTTCAGAAACTCCTTCCAGTTTTTTAAGTTCTTTCAAACCTTCCTGTCTCGCGTTTCTTACCGTTACTTTAGTGTTCTCAGATTCTACTTTAGCCTGCTTTGCAAGTTCCTTTCTTCTTTCCTCAGTTAAAGGCGGAACATTAAGGATAATATTTTCTCCATTGTTAGAAGGTGCAAAACCTAAGTTGGAATTGATGATCGCTTTTTCAATTGCATTGATTGCCGTTCTGTCCCAAGGTTGAATAGAGATTGTCATTGCATCCGGAACAGAAACATTCGCAACCTGGTTGATAGGAGTCATTGCTCCATAATATTCTACCATTACATCCTGAACCATTGCCGTAGAAGCACGTCCTGCTCTAATTCTTTGAAATGCGTGATCCAGGTGCTTTACCGCTGCATCCATGTCTTGTTTTACAGATTCTAATATAAGATCTAATTCTTCCATTATTATATTAAAGTTTGATAAATTACACATCTATTAATTCAACTGAATATCAATTAATTAAATTCAAAAATACTGTAAACATCAGTGTTTTCTATTATTTTAAATTCTTTTTTACTATTCAGTGCTGCAAAAATAATGATTATTTCCATATTCTGGTAAGACTGCATTCTGTATTTTGTGAAAACGTTGATATTTTTGAATAGGACACTATGCAAAATTGTTTTTATTCCACAAGTATTAGATTATATAAAAACCACTCCTGTTTAGACTTTTTTCTAGATACTTTACTACTTCCAATTATAAATTTCAAGTAATGCATGTTTACTTTCAATGTAAAAATATTACAACTCAAAACCTTGTCTAACTCTATCAGTTAATTTATCCATCAAGTCTTGAAATTCTTTGCTATTTGGCAATCCCCCCAATTCAATGTTTAAATCAACCTTATAATTGTTCATTTCCAACACTGCAGGATCTATTTTGCTATAAATCAAGTCCGGAAAACCACTGATCTTATCAAATATTACTCTGGTCCATCCTTTTAAATATACAGGAATCATCTCCATTCCATCCCCTTCAGGAGGCAAAACAGCTTGAACTTCAGTCTCCCATTCAAATAGATGAGTACACACTTCATGTATTTTATCAATACTTGTTTTTATCAAATATGCATCACCAGGCACACCGGTTTCTCCAAAAGCATTTTTTAATTCAATGTTAAATGTGTACAAGAAGATTCTCAATAAATTTGAAAAATCTCTGAATTTTTCATTCATAAATCTTACGTACTCACGTCCTTGAAGAACCTTAGATCGTCTAAAATAAAGGCGTTCTTCTAATTTCACATAATCTTTTGTAATTTCTTTTAGACGATCCTTCAATAATTCCGCAGTTAATTTAAATTCCCAAGCATCTTTTTTTTCAATAATAATATCTTTAATATTATCATCTTCACTTTCAAAACCTTTTAGATTACTATAACTAAAATCTTTTATTTTTCGTCTGATTTGGTTACAGAAAGGACCTAGTGCAGCCAGAAGATTACTATCATCTCTTTCAGCATTATAAGTTCCATATGTAATTCCCGCCAAATCACTTGGCAGATGTAAATCTTTAGAGTTTTTAGGTGCAACGAAAAACACTTTATCCTTTCCTAGCTTACCGATAAAAAGGCCCAATTCAAAAATAACGTTATCTCTTACAGTATTGTAATTTTTATTTCTGATTGTAGAAACATCCTCTGGTTTAAATATGAATATTGCATAATCAAAACTACCTAACGCTTTTATTAAGTCTTCAAGAGCAGTATTTGAAAGGTCGAAAATACCTTGCGTCCATACAGTTGGATTTGATTCATGCTCTAATAATTCTTGAATATTATTTGCTATATCTAAAGATTCAACAGAAGATCCAATGAATATTCTTGGTTTCATTATAATATGAGTTTTATGCAAATATAACAAAAGCCTCCACAAAAGAGACCTTCGTATTACTTGGTTATTTTTTAGTTATCTTAGATCTTTTAGAAAAAGACTTTTAACAGATATTTTTACTTGTTATTCAGTATTGTTGTTAGCTTATTTAATACGGTGGATATGTCGTCATGAGATACATATTTTTGTTGGTCCGATGTTAATACTGCACACATTTCTGATCCGTAAGGAATAATTGCTGTTATTTGATTAACGTTGATATAAACAAAATCGTGTTGTGCTGAAATTCTAATTTCTATAAACATAATTATTAAT
>CBFQYI010000606.1:0-2592 GCA_965720825.1 uncultured Chryseobacterium sp.
TAATAACGTAAATTAGAGGTATTCCCAGGTTGGATAGGTTCACTCTGGAAACTCAGGAACTCTGGTTCTATCTGCGAATTCTGATATTGGATAAAAGCTCGTTGAGCAGCAGAAAATTGGCGGCCGATACGCTGATTTGAGAAAAAAGATCCTCTTTTGATCCCTGCATAACTTTTGGTGGCAAAGGAATTGAAAGATTGTATATCCCATTTCCCTATTTTCCCCTCGTAATTGGCTCCCATTGAAGCTCCTGTGTTTTCGTCTTTGTTCGAAAGACCTTTTTCGTTGCTCAGTCCCACTTCCGTGCGGATGACGTGTTTTTCATTAATTAACAATGATGTTACCGCGTTCGCTACCTGTGTATCTACGTTAAAGCGCGGATCATGGTCGAATAGATAGGAAACTTTCCCATTGAAAGATTTAGCATTTCCAAAAGCATATTTTGCACCCGCCATGGTAGATCCTTCTGTTTGCTGGAAATAAGTACCGTACAGATTATAATTACTTTCCAGCGCAAGAACTTCAATCTGATTATTGTTACCAAATCTGGTAGAAACTTTCCCTCCTCTTCCGAAAACCGGGTAGTCGTAATCGCTGCTGTTAACATTTCCCAAACGTAAAACCGTATTTTTTCTCTCCAGTTCCAGCCAGGTATCATACACGTTATAAAGACCTTCTTCAAAATAGTAATCTGCACCGATATTGAAGCGCGATTTTAAATTCTCGGTCACCCGGAATGCTGTGTTTCCCCTCAATTGAAGAAAATTGAAACCTGAACTGTTTTCATTATAGCTCATTTCCGCAAAGTTACTTCCACTCACCCCTTCGTTTCCACGGGCAATTTGTCTGTTGTGCGATAAAATAACTAAGTAGAGCGTATTGCTTCCCACAATTTTATTATCAAGCAGATCTGTGACAATTGCATTAATATTAAATTCCGGATAAAGTGTATTCTGTTTTCTGACTGCAATTTTGATCTCAACGGTTTGTTTTTCTAACCCTTCCAGAGATAAGGTTTGCTGTTTGGGTAAAATTTCCAGACCATCAGGAATTGACTGCAAATCAATCTTAACGGTGCGTTTACTATAACCCTGGTTTTCTACAGTCAGCAGAATTGAGGATTGAGGTAAAGCAGGGTTAATGAAATTTTCGTAGGTCGCCGTATAAATCGCGATGTTTTTGTTCTCACCTTTAGCGACAAAGAACGAGGCGTTTTCAGTTTTGGTAACCGTTGGAGTGGCATACGAAACCTGGAATTGGATCTTATTGGATTTCAGTTTCATAAAATCCACGTTGGCGATCAGTTTCACAGGAAGATTTTTAGACTGACCAGCACCTAAAGTAAAACTATTTTTGGGATAGAAAAGTAATCCCGGATATTGTTCCTGAGGGATGATATTCTGAATCGTAATCTCTTCAGAACTTTTATTCTCAATGACCAGAAAATTAGTAAAAGTAGAACCCTTCTCAACAGTTACACTGTCATTTTCAAAATGGATTTGTATATCCTTTTTTTCCTGTGCAGAGGCCCACGAAAAGTGCAGAAGAACAAATACAAAAAATAAGATTGTTCTTCTTACTACTGATACTGATATTCCATTCTGTGGTTTCAAAGCTTAATTTTAAAATTTAAAGTTTTTTTCTCCTACACGTAAATCATTGGAATCTGCCATTTTGACGATAACCACACCAAGGAAGTTCCCTGAAATGTTCTCTGGTAAAGAAAACTGAACAACCTGATTGGTATCCGGAAACATGGAGATGGAAATTGCGGGTAATTTTATTTCTTTACCACTGTCTGTATTGGTAAGCTCAAACTCAACGGTAGCATCATTGATTGTGTTTCCGTCATTATGGATGCTCACAGCTACTTTTTTATTCGCCGGACTCTCACTGCTCACTTCTGAAATATTGGTGATATCCAAACTTTTCACATGGTTTCCCGGTGGAGTATAAAAGATGTGAAGCCCCACCTCAAATAAAGTGATAATACCAATACCATTCTGAATACGTGCCTTATCTGCCTGCTGGGGAAGTTGTGTAAAAAACAGCATGCTGTTTGTAACGGCAGACTGTGATGCGTTTGCCGGAATCTGCATGGTTACTACAATCTCCTTTGTACTTTTCGCAGGAACTGTTACAGTGTTTTCTAAGGTAGACACCCATGAGGCATTGGAAGTTTTTGAACTGCCTGCTTCAAGATAAACCTTATTTCCGTCTTCTTCTCTAACCCAATCTTTATAATTGAGATTAAAGACATAATCCTTATCCGAGCTATTTTGAAGCGTGACTGTCTTTGTTACTTTTTCTCCTGGATTACCTGTGAAAAACAAGCGTGTAGGCGACATAGAGATACTTTGTGCCAGAAGTGAAGAAGACCCTGTAAGGATAAAGAAAATGAAAAGGTGAATAAACTTGTGCATGGTGTAAATAGTTTAATAATAAAGATTCTCAAAACTACTGAAAACGTAGCAAAATAAGCCTTTACAAACTAAAAATTTTATTATAAAGCAGTCGCGGTATAAGTTACTGTTTGTGTATAAGTTCCCGCTGGTTTACCTAAAATATCAGAAGATGATGATTTTGCTGCTG
>CBFQYI010000607.1:0-2590 GCA_965720825.1 uncultured Chryseobacterium sp.
CCAGACGTTTTCAGGTTTTAACCATGGATCATTTAAAAAAACTGGGAGCGGCTGTCAACCGTGCAAAATATTTCATTGATTTTAATGCCGGAAATGCTTATCTGAAATATTTAACAGATAAAAACTTCAGAAAACTGCTGATAGGTGGAAGTTCATCCAAATTTCATAATCAGTTTTCGCAGCAGCTGACTTTGTTTTGATGTTAAATACAAATAACATTAATACTTTTACAAATGATCACAAATTTATAATGCAACATTGCTGTCATTCTGACGAAGGAAGAATCCCTTCAATAAACCAGATTCTTCACATCATTATATTTCATTCAGAATGATAAACCAACTGAACTTTAAACTTTTAAACTCAACACATGACAACCCTACTCTACGATGGCAGTTTCGATGGTCTTTTCACTGCAGTATTTGAAGTTTTCGAATATCGCTATAAAGAGGTGGAGATCATAAGCAGGGAAAGGTTTCACCAGGAAAATATTTTTGCTGAGATTCACGAAGTCATTACTCAGCCTGAAAAGTCTGAGAGAGTTTTGAATAAACTGGAACAGAATATCGGAAAACAAGGCGTTTACAAACTTTTAAAAGTTTTTTTATCTGAAGATCCGGATCTGGAAAACCTCATCTTATCTGCGGTAAGACAGTCTGTAAAATATCCTGAAAACAATATTCTTGAAAACTTTGCTGATTCTAATGTTTTAAAAATTTCAAAAATCTGTAAATCGGTGGACCGCGAAAGGCATAGGATGACTGCTTTTGTCCGCTTTGAAAAAATGCAGGACGGTGTGTTTTTCTCTAAAATAGATCCTGATTTCAATGTTCTTCCTTTAATCAGAAAACATTTTAAAGACCGATATCAGGATCAGAAATGGATGATCTATGATCTTCGAAGAAACTACGGACTTCTCTATGATCTGGACACCTGCGAATTCTTTTATCCTGACGAAAAGATTAATCTAAATAATTACCAGCAGAAATTCCATGATGAAGAAAAGAGCTACCAGGTACTTTGGCAGCGTTATTTCACGAAAACCAATATTGTGGAAAGAAAAAATATGAAACTCCATATTCAGCATGTTCCGAAAAGATACTGGAAATATCTGACTGAAAAATGGTAAACAAATTCTCAAAAAATTAAATATTGTTTCTCGCTGATTGAGCAGATAACGCAGATTTTATTAATAGAACGATTCTGATATTCTATGATAGATCAGTCCAAAATTGAATCAATAATTCCATATTGTGGATAACTTTTTATTTCGGCCAAAAAACATGTGATTTCATGTCCTTTTTTCAAGAGCATTATTTAATCCACTCATTTTATGAAAGATATAATCCCCATTCATCGAAAACTCATATTGTGGATAACTTTTTTCAGTTAACATTCCGTTAATATTGGAATTTTTTCAATGTCATTTTTTTAAGAAAATTGAGTAGAAAATAACCTACCCAATGAGAATAAAGGGTTTCAAAATATCATTTAAAAACATGAAAACCTGCAGTATATGCAGTAAAGAATCACATTAATATTTCTGTTTTGTGGATAACTCTTACTTTTTAAGGGTTCGCAGCGCTTTCTTTACGATATACTGCGTTTCTTTTGTTGGACTTTCCCGAAGCCATTCATCACAGATTTCCACTACAAATTCGGGTTGTGATTTGCTGGCATCATTCAGCCAGTTGCCAACGCTGTCCTGTACATATCTGGAGGAATCAGATCGTAAAGATTCCAGTATTTCCAGTCCAAGCCCCGGATTTTGTTTTAAAGTATCAATATGTTCACACCAGACTCCTCTTGGCCTTGTGGATTCGCTGGCAAAACGTCTTACATTTTCATCATCATGCATTGTCCATTCTGATAAAAGAGATAAGCTTTCCTCAAGATTTTTGGAGATATCAGGACGTACAGTCATCCAACAGATTTCCCTTACTCCAAAATGGGTATCAGATGCAAATGACTGAATTCTGTATAATTTTTCCTTAAGTTGTAAATCATTATTTCTTCCAATGGTATAAGCTGCCCAGCAGCGTACAAGATCTGCAGGATGGACTGACAGTCTCAGAAGAAATTCATTATCATTATTTTTAACAGCCAGTTGAAGTAATCCAAGTCCTATGGTTTCATTAATAGAATTAACAGTTTGTTTTTTCAGCAGATTCACATTTTCTAAAATCGGATTCAAATATTCTGTACGGTTGTTCTGCTGAAGAAGATTTTCCAACAGGATTATTTGATCTACTGCCAGCCATTCTGTAAGATTGGCGGTTTCAATTTCTCCTCTGTTCAGCTGTTCCAGAATATCCGGTGGAATATCTTTGATGGAACGTGCTCCTTTTCTTTTTTCTGTCATAATACCTGTATTAATTCTTCTATATCTATTCTGTTCATGTAATTTACATCTAAAAATTTAAATATGATCTTACTATTTTCATCCACTACAAAAACAGCAGGAACAGGTAATGTGTTTTCTTTATTATTGTTGAAAAGAGAAAGATCAATGCCTAAATTCTGATAATAAGGCAATACAAAATCCTGCAGTTGAAAAACAATACCCAGTTTTTTTGCAAAATCATTGTTA
>CBFQYI010000608.1:0-2579 GCA_965720825.1 uncultured Chryseobacterium sp.
CGGGCCCATCTGGATTCGAACCCTCCATGTATACGGGTTCTACTAACTTGGTATTTAGCATTTTGTTCTTATAAGACTGGAAATCTGGAATAGTTGCGTCGACTAATTTTAATAATAAGTATTGTGCCCCTAACCGTCTTTATTCAGCAGCGAATAATGGTGTACCAATTATTGTTAATGAAGATAACTTTACGTTAAGTACATTTGTAAGAAAATTTAAAAATGGCGTATGTTTTTCAGGTATTAATGATTTGAAGATGTTTTTCAGTAATTACTCTAATTTCAAAAAAAATGCTGAAATTATGAAGAATAATTATGAGCATAAAGAAATGATTCCTGAATTGTATAAATTTTATAAAAATGATGTATTACCTATTTCCTATTTTGTTTGGCTTTTTTTACAGCTTCAATAGGAAACGTTTTAAAATAGATGATAAAGTAAAAAACATTATAGAGAAATTTTGTATCTATTTCTCTGTTTTTATTTTTTGTGGTGGCTATATGACAGGTAGTGACTGGGTAAGTTATGAATTAATCTATAACGATTTCAATATTGATGCTTTTAGCAAAATAGATAAAGAACCTGCTTTCTATCTTTTAGTTCTTTTATTTAAGTTCTTAGGGTTTTCTTTTTTCTTTTTCCTGATCATTATGAAAATTTTAGTTTTTTTTATAATAGTCAGGTTTTTAAAGAAATATAGTAAGGATCGTTTTTTACTTTCTTTTTCTGTCTTTCTATGCACTAATGCTCTTTTTATATTTGTAGACAACCCATTGAGGTATATGATAGCCTTAGGTATTATTGTTCTGGCATTAGATTTTTTAATTAGGAGAAAGTTGGCTTATTTTATAACGCTAGTGCTCCTAGCTTCTATGTTCCACATTAGTAGTATAATTGTTATTATAGCTTATTTTTTCAGAATACAAAAACTATCAAATCTTAAAATATTTTTTATATATCTCATTCTTACAATAGCTTGGACTCCAAAAAATATAATCAATATAATTGATACATTTCCTGCATGGCTTAATTTTCTTATAGGTTCTTATTATAGAAGATTTATAGAGGAGCAAAATAATAGTTATTTTAGCATTGGTTGGTTTTTTACCCATTTCCTTTTTCTATTTATCCTTTTTAATAGAAAAAAAATTATCTCATCATCTTCATTTGGAGTAACCGTTTTTAATATGAGTATACTCTATTTCTTTTTAGTAGCTACAGTGGGATTAATTCCAACTTTCTTTAGAGTTCCTATATATTTTGCGGTCTTTTTATATATCGCATTAGCCGTAAGTTTAGATGATTTGTTTGCAAAAAATATTCTTATTAAGCTGTTTTTCGTATTATATATGATATTAGCAAATGTTAAAAATATATATTCAACTTATGTTTATATTCCTTATTCAAGCTATTTTATTCATCTCTTTAAGATAGATTTACCTTATGAGTATAGAATACAATATAATAAGAACGAATATTTTAAAAGAACAGGTGAAGCTCCTCCAGAATATATTCCAAGTGAATAAATAATAAATCAAATAAAAATCTGAAGTGAAAAAAATATTAATAATTTTCGGAACGCGACCTGAAGCGATTAAAATGGCTCCATTATATCAGGCATTTAAGAACTCAGAATTTGAGACTAGAGTTTGTATTACAGCTCAACATAGGGAAATGTTGGATCAGGTTCTACAATTTTTTTCAATTCAGCCTGAATATGATCTGAATTTAATGGTTCCGAATCAAAACTTATACTCCTTAACGGCAAATATTATTGAAAGTTTAAAGCCTGTAATGGAGGATTTTCAACCAGATTATGTATTTGTTCATGGTGATACCACTACAACCCTTGCTGCCAGTATTGCAGGTTTTTATTCAAATGCAAAAGTATGTCATGTAGAAGCAGGATTAAGAACTCACAATATATATACACCTTTTCCCGAAGAGATGAACAGACAGGTTACTTCCCGATTAGCAGAGTATCACTTTGCACCTACGTCAGAATCAGAAAAGAACCTACTCAGTGAAAATATTGCTAAAGACAAAATTTTAGTAACAGGAAATACCGTAATTGATGCTTTACTTTATAGTGCTGATAAGGTAGAGGCAATTGAAAATGATGAAATAAATGATTTAAAAAAGGTAATTGATAATACCAAAAAGCTAATATTGATAACAGGGCACCGTAGAGAAAATCATGGGGATGGATTTGTCAGAATATGTAATGCAATAAAAGAAATAGCCCTTCAAAATGATGATGTACAGATAGTTTATCCGGTTCACCTTAATCCAAATGTACAAGATCCTGTTAATAAAATATTGTCTGGGATTTCAAATATTGTACTTATAAATCCTCTCTCTTACCCAAGTTTTGTATGGCTAATGAAAAAATCTTATATTATCATTACGGATAGTGGTGGAGTTCAGGAAGAAGCACCCAGTTTGGGTAAACCAGTTTTAGTAATGAGAGAGACTACGGAAAGACCTGAAGCTGTAAAACAAGGTACCGTAATTCTTGTGGGAACAAATAAAGATAAGATTATTAAAGAATGTAATATATTAATCAAAGATCAAGACA
>CBFQYI010000609.1:0-2579 GCA_965720825.1 uncultured Chryseobacterium sp.
CACTTTAAGAAAAAACAAAATCAAGCTAAAATCTTTTATTTCAGCTTCAGGAATTAATTTTTATGGTACGGAAACTTCAGAAAAAATTTACACAGAAACAGATCCGCCAGGCAACGATTTTCTAAGTGAAGTGGTTGTCTTATGGGAAAGAGCCGCTGACGATTTTAAGGAACAAGGTCTTGCAGAAAGGGTTGTGAAAATACGTACTGCCGTAGTGCTTTCTGAAAAAGACGGAGCATTAAGGAAAATGATCCCCCCTATTCAATATTATATCGGATCTCCGCTGGGAAGTGGCCAACAATATATGCCGTGGGTTCATATTGAAGACATCTGCTCTATATATGAATTTGCTTTAAAAAACTCAGCAACAGATGGCGCTTATAATGCAGTCTCTCCACAACATGCCACCAATAAAGAGCTTACAAAGAAAATTGCCCAGGTACTTAAAAAACCTTTATTTATGCCTAATGTTACCGGATTTGTCCTGAAACTCTTATTCGGAGAGCTGGCTACTGCTATATTGGAAGGTTCAAGAGCTTCCTCAAAGAAACTTCAGGATGCAGGTTTCCATTTCAAATTTCCGGATCTGGAGAAAGCTTTAAAAGATTTATTAAAGAAATAAGTTCAAGAAAACATTTATTAAAATATATTCCAACAACCATTTAACCACAGAAAATATTCTCATGAAAAACCCAAATATAAACGTATTAAACACAGAAATCCTTTCAGATAACTGGTATACTTTAAACAAAGTCACCTACTCTGTTTTGAAAAAAGACGGAACTACAGAAACCCAGAGCAGAGAAGCCTATGACCGAGGAAACGGAGCGGTAATCCTTCTTTACAATACAGATTCAAACAAAGTTATTCTTACCCGCCAATTCAGATTGCCTACTTATATCAACGGAAATTCTACAGGCATGCTCATTGAAGCCTGCGCCGGACTTTTGGATAATGATAATCCGGAAGACTGTATCAAAAGGGAAACTGAAGAAGAAACCGGCTATAAAATTTCCAAGGTTGAAAAAATATTTGAAGCTTATATGTCGCCAGGATCTGTAACGGAAATTCTTTATTTTTTCATTGCAGAATATTCAAACGAAATGAAAATCAATGATGGAGGTGGATTGGAAGAAGAGGGTGAAAATATCGAAGTTCTGGAATTATCGTTTGAAGAAAGCCTGAAAATGATTGATACCGGAGAAATCAAAGATGCAAAAACCATTATGCTGCTTCAGCATTTGAGAATTAAAAGATATCAATGGTGATTGATATTTGAAAACCCCATATTTAAATAAAAACATTAGCTTATAACTCATATTTAAACTATTAACAGATGATTGAACATGTGAAGCTTGCTATTAATCCCAAATTTCAGGATTGGGTTCTTTTTGAAAATGGCACTTATATTATTTTTGATGACATCAGTACTATCGAAGATGTAAAAGAGAAAGCATTACAATTAATGAAAGAATTCGGTCCGGTTTATGCCGGAGGTCCTGCCGGAGATTTTAATGTAATTCATTTAAACCTTACTGAAGGATGGTTGGTTTCCGGGCATGGATATGGTATGTATACGTATGTACATCCTTCTGAACTGGACAGTGAATCCCCAAATGATCTTGAAATAGGGCTTTATGGTAGATCTAAAAGAGATTCAGATGGTCAAAATCCCGAAATTATTCATATCAACAAGAGTGAAATTTCATAAGACCTACCATTCATAACTTATCATTTATAATTCAAAAAAAATGCTTCAAGATCATATTACGGTGGAAAACCGTCATCAAGACTTTATTAAAAAAATTACTGAGACAGAAACAGTATATGCTTTAAAAGATGGCAATGGCTATGCAACCTCCTACTCCAACGAGGCAGAATACGAAGACGGTGAAGAGGTACAGATCATTTGTTTTTGGTCTGATGCTGCCCAAGCTAAATCATGCATACAAAACGAGTGGAATCATTTTGAACCTTCTTCTATTCCTCTCAACGAGTTTGTAGAAAACTGGTGTCTGGGAATGAATAGTGACGGGTTATTGGCAGGAACTAATTTCGACAGTAATCTGTTTGGCTACGAAGCTGAGCCATTAGAATTAATTCTTGATATTATTGCAGAGCTTACATCTTCAGGAAAGTCACTGGAATTGAGAAAGTTTGAAAACATGGAAGATCTTGAAAAACAGATCAGAGAAGTATTGGAAGATTAATCGTTCAGACCATATGAAGTCTTTGGGAATAAAGATCATTAAAATAGGTGCTTTATTTTTAGTCCTTCTTTTCAGTATACTGATGCTGAAAACCATTTCCCAGTATACTTCTCTTGAAAAAAATATAGGATTTCTGGCTTTTAAGCAGCAGGTAGTGAATAATCCGTACTGGATGACTTTTTTCTACATTCATATCTTTTCAATAACGCTTTGCCTTCTTGCAGGTCTTACTCAATTTTCAAATCGGTTTTTGGCTGAAAACAGAAACCTTCATAAGATAATTGGGAAAATATATGTCTATAATATCCTTATTATCAATGTTCCGGCATGCTTTGTACTGGGCCTTTTTTCAAATGGTGGCATTATCGG
>CBFQYI010000610.1:0-2575 GCA_965720825.1 uncultured Chryseobacterium sp.
CCATATTCCTGATAAATTTCTTTCATGCACGCAAAGGTTTCCACCGCTTTTTCAAAGGTTTGCTTTCTTTCAGGATCGTTTTCATAAATCTCTTTCCATGGGGGAAGAATGAAAACATTATGATGATAAACCATTTCTCTCGCTTTTGCTTCCATAGACACCGGAATTGAAATATGTTCAAGTTGCATATAGCCCAGCGTATCCAATATCCCACGGTCAAAGAAAACAGGTTTCTTATGGGACATCTTGCTTATTTCCAGGTAGGTTTTTACAGATTCTTTAAACATCAGTTCTGCAAAAAGCTCTTTATCAAGCCACGGAAGCCCTTCACCACCGGAATCCATCTGTTCTTTAATGATTTTCCTTCCTTCTTCCGGCACAGTGATCAATTCATGCCGGTTTAATTCATCCAGCAATGTTGTTTTTCCTGCTCCGGGACCTCCGGTAATAATATATAATGTTGAGATATTCTGTTTCATGGATTTGAATTATAGGATAAATAAAACTCCATAACACAACAGAAATTTCATACTGTGGAGTTTATCTATTATTTTTAACGATACTTTTATAAGTGTTAATACGGTCTTCTTCCCGGTACATATTACACAGGATCAGAAGATCATCTGTATTGTACTTTTGGGAAATCTCATCTAATTTCTGATCAACAGATTGTGGCGTTTCTATAATAATTCTGTTTAAAGTAGTAAAGAATTCCTCTTCATCCTTTGTTCCCAAAACTTTCTGTTCCACCGCTTCCGGAGAAAGAACTGCATTGGGACTTACCAATTGTCTGGATTGCAAAAACTGATAGGCCATTCCATAAGCATTCCGTCTGGCATCTTCAATTTTATCCGCTACTGATACTGCCACAGCAACCTGTAATGAAGGCTGAGGAAAATATTGCGTGCTATCAAATTCTTTGAGATAAGTGTCGGTATTTTCCTTTCCATTTTCACTATTCATAAAAGCGGCGAATGAATATCCTATTCCGTATTTGGCAGCTTCTCTGGCAGAAGTCATTCCTGAACCCAGCCACATAATTTCCGGAATATGCTGTACATGGGTCGGCTGCGCAATAAGCCCATCATATATCCCTTCTTCATCTTTTATGAATTGAATGATCTCTTCCAGTTTTGTTTCCATATTGGATAAAATGACTGGTTTATGATTGTTCAGTGCCATTACAGCATCTTTTAATCCTCCGGGAGCTTTTCCAAGTCCGAGAATAAAACGCTCAGGATACAAGGTTGACAACATTTTGGTCCACTCTGCAATTTTATAGGCAGAATAGTTTCTCATCATGATTCCTGCTGTTCCTACTTTGATCCGGTTTGTTTTGCTGAGAACAATAGCAGCTAAAAGTTCAGGGCTGGAGCTTGCATACGCTTCTACTCCATGATGTTCAGAATACATAATACTGTGAAAACCTGCCTCTTCCGCCAATACAGCAAGATGAAGACTGTTTTTCAATGCAGATGCTGCATGATCTCCCATTATTGCAGGTGACTGATCTAATATCCCCAATTTCAGCTTCATACTATTGAATCAATTTTATGGTGAAGTTATGAAAAAACCTTCCGCTTATCGGAAGGTTTATTTATAAAAAGTGATTATGCACATAGAAGGGTTCCACAGCCACCACCGCCGCCGTTTCCATTAAGATAATAACAGATCGGGGTTGGACAGCCGCATGCCATACATTCACTGGCTGCGGGCGGACGACCTCCTGTGATTGATTTTAAATTTTGTCTTGCGATTTTCTTTAGATTTTTCATAATAAATAAGTTATTAGTTTGAAATGACAAAGTAGTAAAAAAATGGCAAATCACCTTTAAAACAGACTGTTAAATAATAATAAATTTTCGATTTTATTTTTAAAATTTAAGCATATTCAATTGACTGAACTCCTCTTTTTCATAAATTTTTTCAATCTTACCCTCCTGCAGAAGAGCAATCTTATCACAGGTATGAAAAAGGGTTTCAATAATATGGGAACTTACCACCACCACTTTATTTTCAGATTTCAACTGTCTGATAATATCATAAAGAATATGAACGCCTTCAAAATCTACTCCATTGAAAGGTTCATCCAGAATATTAATAGGCTTATCCAGCATCAGCATTCCGGTAAGAGCTAGTTTTTTCTTCATTCCGCTGGAATAATACTGTACATATTTTTTTAGAGGAATATTAAATCGTTCAAGAAAGTATTTAATTTCTTCGTCTTTTTTTGAGGTAAAATAAGCCAGATATTCTTCACCTGTAATGTAGGGATAAAAATAGTTTTCAGTTTCAAGATAGGAAATCATTTCCCGTTTTAATCGTTCATTTTTCCACGAAATATTTCCGGAAAATGGTATGCTTTGGTACAGAGATTCAAACAAAGTGGTCTTTCCGGCTCCGTTTTTCCCAAGCAGTCCTAAAATGAAACCTTCTTCTATAGCTAGATTCAGATCGTTTAAAACTTCCTGACTTTTAAAATGGACGTATACGTTTTTAATCTCCAACATAAGTTTTGATATTTTGAGAAGCTTCTTTTATATTTTTTTTCAATATAAATACTGCAGGGATGATA
>CBFQYI010000611.1:0-2569 GCA_965720825.1 uncultured Chryseobacterium sp.
GGACAGGATAAAGTGGGGAAGTGGTTTACTGCCCCCATGTTCAGAAATCAGCAATATCCTTTAAGATTGGATCAGTCAGAATTGGGAGATTGGCTGAGCTATTTCCAGATAGCAGTCAATATCAGCCGAGGAGTGAAAAAACTGCATCAGATGGGACTGGCACATTCCGATCTGTCTTATAACAATATTCTGGTAGATCCTGTCACAAAATCTGCCTGTATCATCGATATTGACGGTCTTGTGGTTCCCACACTCTTTCCACCGGAAGTCATAGGAACTGCCGACTTCATTGCGCCTGAAGTGTTGAAAACACAACATTTGAAACTTCAGGATCCGAATAGGCATTTACCCAATCAAAAAACAGATCTGCATGCTCTTGCCGTTCTGATTTATATGTATCTGCTGAGAAGGCATCCGTTACGTGGAGGAAAAATCTGGGATCTGGATTCCGAACAGGACGAAATTTTATCCATGGGAGAAAAAGCCATGTTTATAGAACATCCGGAAAATAGTTCCAACCATGTAAAAGCAGATCATCTCAGAAAATGGGATGCATTCTGGGGAGACCCTCAAAAGATTCCGTATAGCGTTACAGGGCCATATATTTCAGAATTGTTCAGGAAAACATTCATTGACGGATTGCACGATCCCATCAGACGTCCCACGGCCAATGAATGGGAAACCGCATTACTGAAAACTGTAGATCTGATACAACCCTGCCAGAATTCCAATTGTACCGAAAAATGGTATGTTTTTGATAATACCAGCAATCCAAAATGCCCATTCTGTGGAACACCTCATCAGGGAACACTTCCGGTATTAGATCTGTATTTCAGGTTTGATGATGACGTATGGAAGCCGGAAAATCATAGATTAATGGTGTATCATAATCAGTATCTGTTCAAATGGCATGTTTCACGAAAAGTGATAAGAAATGAAAATCTGACGATGCAGGATAAAATGCCGGTAGGTTATTTTACATTCCATCAGGGGAAATGGGTTCTTGTGAATCAGGGGTTATCGGGGATGAAAGATGTCACAGAACAGAAAGAAATTCCACCAGGCTCTATGGTAGAACTCATTGATGGTAAAAAAATACTGCTTTCCTCAGAAGAAGGCGGAAGATTGATCTATGTAACGATGGCAAACCAATAAAGACTAACGGATAATCAAGGCTTGTTTCCGGAGTGTCATTCTGAATGGAATGAAATGTAATGAAGAATCTCACAGATGATCGTGGCCATTTGTGCTCATTTATTTGTGAGATTTGTTTTTAAATCAAAGGAAACAAACATTCAACGGCTTTAGCGAAAACTTAAAAAATCATTTACTGTCTTTCCGTTTCCATAAAATAAGAATACTGATCCTCATCCACAATTCTGAAACCAAGACTTTGATAAAGATGCTGAGCCTTATTCGTTTTTAAAACACTTAATGAAACCGTTTTTCCAGCTAATGAAGCTTCTTCCAGAATATCAGACAAAATCCTTTTTCCAAGTCCTTTCCCTTGCTGGCTGGGATCAATCTGAAGCTGCAAAACTTCAATATTGGTAAATGTTCTATTTACTTTTAAAAGTCCAATGGGTTGATTATCTAAAAGAATAATATTGGCTTTTTCAAACTGATACAGAACTCTTTGCAGGGTTGTTTCTCTGTCCGTAGAAAGTCCCGAAGTTTCATAATGGGGATTCATGGTTTTCATTCTGAGATTGAGAAGAAAATCAATATCATTTTCATCAGCTTGTTTATAATGCAGGTCAGGATTCATATTCAAAAATTAGAGTTCTTACTTTAATGCAATTTTTAGTCCCATTTCTTCTTTCATGTGCAATAAAACTTCGGCATTTCCTCTGGCATCGTCTACCGGATTGTGCGTGTGGTCCGTTTTGCGGAGGTGCTTCCATTGGGCAAAAGTATCTTTTTCCAGTCCGCAGTACAGATCAGAAAGTCTTCGGGAAGAAAAGCCAAAAGGATTCCTTCCGATAAAATGATGAAAATACCAGCAGATAAACATCCAGTCGAAACCATTGTTATCACTGATGAAAATAGGTCTGCCTTTGGAATGGGTTGTAATCCAGTCTTCAAAAGCAAGCATTACCGTCTCAGGATCATCAAAGCTCATGGTTTCTTCCCTGCTGAAACCGGAAACGGCTAAAGCATCAGGATTGAACTTCTCAGAAACAGGCTTTAATTTTCCATAAAAAGTAGTGTCCAGTTCCTCATTCACGAGGACTGCTCCGAAACAGACCATTGAAAAATCCCCGGGAATCGGGCCGTCCGACTCTATGTCAACCATGATGTAGCTCATTGGAAATAGTTTTTAACAGGACGAAGATATTGAAATAAGCTGAGAGATGGAAGATGGAAGCGGGGAGCTGGAAGTTATTTTTTGTTGTAAAGAACTCTTTTGTCTTTTTAATTTAAAAGCTCTTTTCAAAAATATCTCAATCAAAACCTCCATAAGTTCATCGTCTTAAAGATATTCCATCTCCCATCCTCCATCTTCATTCCTTACACAAGCTAAAAAAAGACCATTCTCACAATTTTTATTTTATTTTGAGATGTGAGT
>CBFQYI010000612.1:0-2560 GCA_965720825.1 uncultured Chryseobacterium sp.
CTTGTAAGTAAAACAGTAGATGGAGTCGTTCAGAGAGCTGATGAAATTACAGAATTGCTGGCCTACTACCAGCTTGCCAATAAGAGAACAGATACTAAGAAACTGAACAAACTGTCCAAACAGATTCAGAAAGGTTTGGTAAAATCATTCAATAAGTTTGATGAATACCAGTTTGCCAAATACAACAGAAAAGCAGAAGTAATGCTGAAAGATGCATTATTCCTGGTTCACCCGAAAGCTAAAGATGAAAATCAGCAGGCAGTTTTCAACAAAATTGCTAACAATACACTGGAAACTCCTTATACATGGGAAGTGGAGCTTTCCGTTTTGGGTCAGACAAAATTTGCAAATGATGCAGAAAGAAAACTGGCTGTCAAAAATAAATGGGAAGAACTGATATTCAGCAATAAACTGGGCTATATGGCCACTATGAGAAACCTGAGGAATATCCTGGAAGCTAAAGTATCGTCTGATGCGATGAACAAAGTGTGCAGATATCTTTCCGATGAAAGAGCCGTAACCAATTCAAAACAGCTCCCATTCCGATTCCTGGCGGCTTACAGAGAATTAAAAAATATAGATTCTCCTTATTTGTCTTCAGTATTGGAAGCATTGGAAAATGCTGTTGTGGTAAGTGCCAGAAACATCAAAGGTTTTGGTTTTGAGACATCAGTGGTGATCGCTGCCGACGTGTCAGGTTCTATGCAGAAATCAGTTTCCAGCAAAAGTAAAATTTTACTGTATGATATCGGTTTGCTGATGTCCATGATCCTCCAGTCACAGTGTAAAAATGTGGTAACAGGTATCTTCGGTGACCGTTGGCTAAGAGTTTCAATGCCAAAACACGGTATTTTAAGAAACGTAGATGCATTCTACAAACGTGAAGGTGAAGTAGGATATTCCACCAATGGTTATCTGGTTATTGAAGATCTCATCAAAAGAAGAGAGCAGGTAGATAAAGTAATGCTGTTCACCGATACTCAGATGTGGGATAGCACAGGAAACAGAAACTCCTTTGAAGACGTGTGGAAAAAGTACAAAGCCATTGCGCCTCATGCAAAGCTGTATATTTTTGACCTTGCAGGTTATGGTACGCAGCCACTTGATATCAGAAAGGATGATGTACACCTTATTGCAGGTTGGTCGGACAAAATTTTCGATGTACTGAATGCTTTGGAAGATAAAAAATCTGCAGTGAAAATGATTCAAAAAGTAGTGCTGTAACAAGCACTGCTTTTAAATAAAAACTAATTAATCAAAAGAATCAATATATTGAGGAGCTTACTCCCGCTTTCCACTCTATCTTTTTCGCCAAAGCTTTCTTCAATCCATTAAGAAAAAGGATGCCGTTGCAATCGGGGCTAGGAATGATAATTATAAGTTATGAATTATGAATTATGAATTATGAATTCTTCTTTATAATGGAATAATAGCTCGTTGTAAAACCTAACAGAATGTATGTGAAAAAGAATAATAAAAAGTCGAAATCTCCTGTGATGACAACTATCAAAATATGACATAGGAAATGGAGGCGTTAAGAAAATAAGCTATACGAACGTTAAGAAAATTCTATTGTTTGAAGCGCGACATAGAAATTGAAACGAAGAACTAATATAACATTCGCGCAAGTTTTAGAATTTTTAGAGAGTCTAGGTTATTTTTAGCCGGAGTTTCCAGGTCTTGAACTTTTGGTTCTTTTGCTTCAAGGCAAAACGAACAAATAGGTAAATAAAAAATAAAACTGCTTAAAAAACAATGGGGAATCTATTTTACAGAATTGAAAAGGATCTTAAAGAAGGTAGAAAGAAAAAGGCATGCGACAGATTAAGAAATATGATCAATCAGTTTCCTAATGATCTTTCACTAAGAAAAAAATTAGGACAGATTTATTTTGAAGCAGGATTTCTTGATGAAGCAGGTAAGTTCTGGATTCTGTCTACACCGGAGAATAATGAAATGGAAAATGCAGTAGAGATTTACAGAAAGTCTTTAAGCAATTCAGGAAATGCTATTTTAAAAGATATTGTTTTCAGAGGAAATAAAAATCTGCTTGATGAATATGCATGGAAAGTAATTACTGAACTTGAACAACATAGTCTTAAAATCACAAAACATATTCCTGTTTTCAAAGCTAAAACGAGAGAGAAAGAAAACTATTCAGAAAACAAAACAGGCTTTTTAAGTAAAATCGGAATTTGTTTAATCATAGGATTTATTATATCGCTTCCTTTATTAGGTATTTTTAAACTTTTTGAAATGATTTCATCATTATTTTCTTAATAAATTTAAACTACGTAAAAAGAATGCGTACTCACAATATAATTTTGCAGTGTTAATAATACTGGTGCCGTTAGAAAGGCTTACTTCGGAATAATTTGGTTCGACTCCAGAAGGTCATGAAAATGATCTTGTATCAGTCTTTTCGAATCTAGCCTCTTTTATTTAAATCACATCAATGAAAATAATAAAAGGCCAGAATTTCCATCAATGGCAACTCTGGAAATATGACATAGGAAATGGAGGCGTTAAGAAAATAAGCTATACGAACGTTAAGAAAATT
>CBFQYI010000613.1:0-2550 GCA_965720825.1 uncultured Chryseobacterium sp.
GGTTTTTTTATCCAGACGACTGTCTATTTCATTCTTTTTGGAAGCTGTAATGGTAATGGCTTCTATTTTGGTTTCAGTTTCTTGCTGCGCAGTCAGTTCAATGGTAGGAAACTCCAGAAACTCAGAAAGACTTCCTATAAAAACAGGCTGTATCTGCGTGTTATATCCGGTGAGTGAGGTTTCCAGAAGATAATGATCCGGTTTTATCCCGGTAAGAGAAAATCTGCCGTCTTCATTGGTAATTGTTCCGGATGTAAAAGTGCTGTCTTTTTCCTTTTTTAAAATAATATGGGCATAAGGTAAGGCTGTTTTGTCTATACCGGTAATTCTTCCTGAAGCTGTCACAGAAGCCGTCTGTGCATAAACAAGGGAAGAAGCCATTATACAGGCTGGAAAAAATATCAGAGCTGTCTTATTCATTCTTCTAGTTTTTATTTTCTTTAAAATCTTTTTCGTTATAACAGGTGTTGAATTATTCGTTTTGAAGGGGTAATTCCCGGTTGTGTTTTCTTTGTGAAATGATGACCATCAATACCATCAGAGCAAGAGATATCAGAGAGGCATTGAGGGTTCCCAGATCCAGGCCTCCTTTCGCTAAAGGCTTGGTTAAAAGGTCTCCGAAAGTAGCACCAAACGGTCTGGTAAAAACAAAAGCAATCCAGAACAGTACCACATGATTGATCTTCGTGAAATAATGAAGCAATACAACTATTAATATAATCAGTCCGGTAATTAATGCCCCGGTCATATAGCCAAGTCCTAAATTATCACTCAGAAAATCACCAAAAGCCGTTCCCAGGCTGTTGGAAAATAAAATGGCAGTCCAGTAATATAATTCTTTATTTCTTTCAAAAATCGGATAAACCTCAAGGTTACCATACTTTTGGTACCATAAAAACAAAGAAAGTAAAAGACTTGAAAGTAAAATTAAACTGCCGGTAAGGTATCCGGTTTTTAATGTTCTGTCGATACAATCAGAGATTTCCGTACCTAAGGTGGTTGTTCCTATAATCACCATCCAGTAAATTGCCGGAATATATTTTTTCGCGCGAAGCTGTACTGTTAAAATAATTACAAAAAACAGCAGGGTAACCAGAATTCCTACGACATATCCCAGATGAAGAGTCATAGAAATAAAATCACCTAGAGTTTCTCCTAATGTAGTGGCTACAATTTTCATCAGCCAGAAAAGAAGAGTTACGGCTGCAACTTTGTTTACAGTTTTCATTTCTAAATAAAATTTATACCTCAGTATATTTCAATACAAAGGTGCAAACCGATTTAGAAGAAATTTAGAATTACCGGAACCTGGAATTTTTTTAACTATAATTTAACAGAGAAAAAATGGTGTTGATTCTCAAATCTATAACTGATTATCCAATGATGGAACCTGCAGATTTCCTGAATGATAGAAAGCCCAAGACCGCTTCCGCTGTTATCCGTTGAAAGTTTTGAAAATCTTTTGAATAATAAATCCGTATTCAGTTTTTCAGTCCCGGAATTGGAAACTTCGAAAACAGAATTGGTAAGCTTTACGGAAATGCTACCCTCTACAGCTGTATGACGAATAGCATTGATCAGAAGATTGTTGATTAATATTTCGGTCAGAATATTATTCCCGCTTACCTCTACTGCAGTCGAAATGTGCTCTGTAACTGAAATATTTTTTTGTTCAAAATGTTCTCTGAGAATGTCAATGCTTTGATGAAGCAACTGATCAAACAAAATGGTTTCCGAACTGTCAAACTGGTTATTGTCAATTTTAGCGAGAAGCAAAAGATTTTTATTGATACGGGAACTTCTTGTAAGTGCTTTGTTGATGTCTTCTGCGATTTTGTATTGCTTTTCAGTGAGATCCTGATCCTGAAGTAAAAGATCCAGCTTATTTTTAATAATAGCAAGCGGAGTCTGCAACTCATGGGAAGCATTTTCAGTAAACTCTTTCTGGGTTTTATACGTAGAAATATTTCGCTCAATCAGTTTGTAGAGAGATTGATTAAGTTCTTCAAATTCTGAAATATCAGAAGCGGGAAATTCTATGGTATTCTGATTTTTAAGATTAAATGTTTTAAGCTGATCCAAAGTGTCTCTGAACGGCTTCCATATAGATGAAGAAAGTCTTCTGTTAAGATATAACAGCCCAACCACAATCATCACAAAAAAGAAAATCGTGATCATGGCAATAACGGCTATGGTTTCATGAGATTCCTCAATATTGGTCTGTATGGTAAACAGATAAGGCTTGTTGTGAATGTAGATTACTTTTTCAAGGCATCTGTAACGTTCCTTTTTTTGTTCCGAAATGAATGGAAGATGCTTTTCATAGGTATATACGGTATCCCGTTTTATTTGTGTGGGCGAAATTTTCTCAATATTCGTTTCTGGCTGGATGTGATTCCATAGTTCAAGACTTTTTTCCAGTGCATCATCAGAAAGCTTTAACTGATTAAATTCAAAAGCTGTTTTCTCTACAATCATCTGGTTATGCTCATCCAGCTCATTTTTCCAGATCGTATCCACCACAAAATAATACACAGGAATACTGATCAT
>CBFQYI010000614.1:0-2548 GCA_965720825.1 uncultured Chryseobacterium sp.
ACATGGCGGATTACCGGCGGATTGTTGGTAGGTGCATCTTCTGTTAAGCTTAATAAATCAAATACAAACCTCGCGGATCGTCCGATTACTGATGATACTGAAATTACTAAGGGACTTGGATCCGTTGCTTTGGGAGTTACTTTTATGTATAATAGTATCAACATCGGAGTATTTTTAGGTGTTGATTATGCTATCGGAAAAGATGCTTCCATCTGGAACCATAATAAAAAGCCTTGGCTAGGGGCAGGTTTAGGATATAAAATATTTTAAAGTTTTATAGAAGTCAATGTCTAACAAAAAACCTTCCCATCGGGAAGGTTTTATATTACTTATAGCTTATCGCTCATTACTTATTATAAAGAAGCAGCGTGTACAAGCATATCTACTAACTTGTTAGAGTAACCCATTTCGTTGTCATACCAAGAAACAAGTTTCACGAAGTTAGGAGAAAGCATGATACCAGCATCTTTGTCGAAGATAGAAGTTCTCTTATCTCCTACGAAGTCCTGAGATACTACAGCCTCTTCAGTATATCCTAGGATACCTTTCAATTCACCTTCAGAAGCAGCTTTGATTACTGAACAGATTTCTTCATAAGAAGCAGCTTTTTCAATTCTCACAGTTAAATCTACTACAGAAACGTCAACAGTTGGTACTCTGAAAGACATACCTGTTAATTTTCCGTTTAGTGAAGGGATTACTTTTCCTACCGCTTTAGCAGCACCTGTAGAAGAAGGGATGATGTTGTTTAGAGCAGCTCTACCACCTCTCCAGTCTTTCATTGAAGGACCGTCAACAGTTTTCTGAGTAGCAGTTGTAGCGTGTACAGTTGTCATTAAACCTTCTACGATTCCGAAGTTATCGTGGATTACTTTAGCTAAAGGAGCTAAACAGTTTGTTGTACAAGAAGCGTTTGATAAGATTTTGATATCATCAGTAAGTTCCTTGTGGTTTACACCCATTACGAACATTGGAGTATCATCTTTAGAAGGAGCAGAAAGGATTACTTTCTTAGCACCTGCAGTAATGTGTTTTGCAGCGCTTTCTTTATCTAAGAATAAACCAGTAGATTCTACTACGTAATCTGCACCAATTTCATTCCACTTTAGGTTGCTTGGATCTTTTTCAGCAGTTACTCTGATTCTTTTCCCGTTTACAACAAGATCATTTCCTTCTACAGAAACTTCACCTGGGAAAATACCGTGTACAGAGTCATATTTTAACATGTAAGCCATGTATTCTGCATTGATTAGGTCATTGATTCCTACAACTTCAATGTTGTCTCTTTCAGTCATTGCTCTGAAAACAAGACGTCCAATTCTACCAAAACCGTTGATACCTACTTTAATTGTTGACATAATAGTTTGTTTTTATTAGATTATAAAAATAATTAGATTGCTAAAATTTCTGAAATCAGCAACAGATCGCTGTTGATTTCGTTATGTTTTTTAATGGCTTCTTCTATTGGCGTATACGTCAGATCATTAGAACGCATTCCTGCCATTACATTGTTTTGTCCTTCCATTAATCCTGTTACGGCACCATAGCCCAGTCGGCTTGCCAAAACGCGGTCTGCACAGCTTGGAGAACCTCCTCTCTGCATATGTCCCAAAATGGCAACACGAATATCATAATCAGGGAATGTTTGTTTTGTTTTTTCAGCAAGTTCGTAAACGTTGGCTAACTTTTCACCTTCTGCTACTACTACAATACTGGATGATTTTCCTGTTTTTTCAGCATTTCTGAATTTTATGAAAAGCTCATCAATACTGTCTTTTTTCTCAGGAATTAAAATGTCTAGAGCTCCTGTTGCCAATCCGCTGTTTAAAGCAATAAAACCAGCATCACGTCCCATTACTTCTACAAAGAAAACTCTGTTGTGGGAAGTGGCCGTGTCACGGATCTTGTCAATAGCATCCATTGCAGTATTCAAGGCAGTGTCGTAACCGATGGTATTATCTGTACCGAAAATATCGTTGTCAATAGTTCCCGGGATACCGATTACTCTGATTCCGAATTCTTCATTAAAGATTTTTGCACCGGTAAAAGTTCCGTCTCCTCCAATACATACCAATCCGTCTATTCCAAGTTTTACGCAATTATCGTAAGCTTTCTGACGGCCTTCTTTTGTTCTGAACTCAGTGGATCTGGCAGACTTTAGAATGGTTCCACCCTGGTTGATTATATTTTTTACGGAACGAGCTCCCATTTTCAGGAAATCATTGTTGATAAGACCGTTGTAGCCTTCTCTTACTCCGTAGCATTCGATATTATAATAATTGGCGGTTCTTACTACCGCTCTTAATGCCGCATTCATACCCGGAGAGTCACCTCCTGAAGTAAGAACTGCAATTTTTTTTACAGCACTCTCTTTCATCAAGTAAAAAATTTCGAACACAAATTTACAAAAACAAGTTCAGATTATCGTAGTAAGTTTCTAATAGTTTTGAATATAAATTATTAAAAGCTTCTGAAGTTTGTAGGTTTAAAAAAATATCGTGCAGTTTTCGTTTCCTCAGCATGGATATCGAGATCGTACCAAGGCGTA
>CBFQYI010000615.1:0-2541 GCA_965720825.1 uncultured Chryseobacterium sp.
TTTCCAAAAACGATTACTCCTTCCTGAAAAATGATGACCGTCATTGGATGATTTTAAACCAGGATTGATTCCACAAAAAATTACGTTAAGATGCGTTGAAATAATGTCTGTCAGCATAAGGATAGCAATGATTAATCTGTAAAAAAAGAATAATTCTGTATTACATTTTACTGCTTAAAGGTATCAATATTTGGGATATTCAAGGCTAAATTTTATTACAAAATGCGGTACGTTTCATCTTCTTTATAATACGTTTTATCCCTTCTTTTTGCAGGATCACTCAGTTTATTATATTGAATATGAAGCAAGAGAAGTAATTTTGCAACAGTAATTAAGATGTGAAATCTTATTGTAATGAACTCATTTTTAACTGAATTCTTTTAATATTGGAAAGCATCATTAAAATAAATAATATGAACTGGACTGCATTAATTATCGCAGGAATTTTTGAAATCGGATGGCCTCTAGGACTTAAACTATCTCAACAGCCAGAAAATAATAAATGGAGCTGGATTATGTTTTCAATTCTGTGCATGACCATTAGTGGTGGATTTCTTTGGTTTGCTCAAAAAAGCATCCCTATAGGAACGGCATATGCTGTATGGACGGGAATCGGTGCAGTAGGAACTTTATTGGTGGGGATTTTGTTTTTTCAGGATTCAGCCAGCATCTTAAGATTATTGTCTGCATTACTGATTGTAGTGGGAATCGTAGGTCTTAAACTATTTTAATAAAAAAATTGTTGTAAAATGATTACTCATCATTAAGCCAAAACATTATTCAACATTCAAATAATAGACTATCTCTTTATATTTCTCTGCCTTTGAATCAAACGACTGATAATTCCCCTCCTCTGGAGGGGTGGCAAAAATTCAAAGAATTTTTGACGGGGTGGTTTTAAACATAATTTCACATCAACCCCTAAAGCTCCATCAACGGCTTATAAGTTCTCCCCACGGGAAGTTGTTTCCCATTGATCTGAATAATATTTGCCGATTTTACCTCTATTTTTGATCGTGATATAATATAGGACTTATGAATGCGGACAAACATTTTGGGATCTAGAATTTCCTCTATTTTACTGATAGGCATTTTAAAAGTGAAAGTCTCTGTCTTTGTATGAATATGAATGTATTCTCTTAAACTTTCAATATAAAAAATATCCAGGAGAATAATTTTGACCTTCTTTTTACCACTGTTCAGGAAAATAAAATCACGCTCAGAAACTTCGAGTAAAGCATCTTCTGCTTCCATCAAATGCTTGAATTTTTCAATAGCAGTCAAAAAACGCTCATAAGGAATGGGTTTCATCAGGTAATCCGTAATATCAAGCTCATAGCCCTCTACTGCATACTGATGATAAGCGGTTGTAACAATCACAAAAGGAGGATTTTTTACATTTCTGAGAAAATCAAAGCCCTTTACTACCGGAAGATGAAGATCAAGAAACATTAAATCTACATCATGAATGCTTAAAAGGCTGCTGGCATATACTGCATCGGCACATTTTCCTACCAGATTCAGTTCCGGATCTCTGGAGATGAAATTTTCCAGGATATCTGCAGCAATAGGTTCATCTTCTACAATAATGCAGTTGTATCTTTTAGTGGCTGGTTGTATCATGGAAATCAATGGTTAAAGTTACAATATAATGGTTGTTCTTATCTTCTACAGAAAGTGTATGGTTGGGATAAAGCAATTCGAGCTGCCTGCGGATATTTTTCAGACCTATTTTTGTGGAATGCTCATGGGGTTGTTCCTGTTTGGAGTTTTCTATGAAATAAGTAAGAATTCCGTTTTTTAATCGGATATCTACGGTAATAAATGTTTCTCCCAGGCTTTCGGAAACGCCATGTTTAAAAGCATTTTCTACGAACTGTATCAATATAAGAGGTGATATTTCATGAGAAGGATTATCAATATCTTCTGTAAAACTCACGGTAAGCTGACGGTAGCGAATCTTTTGAATCTGTATGAAATCTTTAATATTCTCAATATCCTTGGCTACAGAAATTGTTTTTTCTGCCGCTTCATAAATATTATACCGCATTATTTTAGAAAGCTGTAGAATAACATCTGGAGTTTCATCTGCTTTTTTCAGAGCCATTCCATAGATATTATTAAGCGTATTGAAAAGAAAATGTGGATTGATCTGTGCTTTCAGCATGGTAAGTTCCTGATCCAGTTTTTCTGATTTTAATTGAGAGATCTGCTCTTTAAGTACATTCTTTTGTCGGGTAATTTCAACCCCGAAAATAAGACCTACCATAAAAATAAGATCCATAAAAGAATTAAAGGCTACATAGCCATTGATAAATCCGGAGTTCTGTTTACCATCCAATGTTTCAGTAACATGATAGATATAAGGATATATGGTATAATGGGTTAAAAACCGGTGAGCCAAAACAGCTGTTATTACAATGAAAATATAGAGTATATATTTAAAAACAATTTTAAAATCAATCTTTTCGTATACATACAGCAGAGCATAAGCTAATGGAATTTTTACAAAAAAATAGCCCAGCTCCAGAATAAGGGTAT
>CBFQYI010000616.1:0-2530 GCA_965720825.1 uncultured Chryseobacterium sp.
GAATTTAAACTCAGAACGTGCCTTAGATGCAGACCAATTTATTTCCATGCGTTGTCCTATCTGATGGTTACCACCAATCTGCATAGAATACAGATCCGTAAGATAATCTGCATGACGGGCCTGCAGCATGACATTTTTACTGTCAAAATTAAAATAGGTTTCTCTTACGGACTGACCGTCTTTATACTGGCTGTATAGCGCTTTTGCATATAATTTATTCCGGCTGTCTATTTCATAATCCAATCCCAGGTTGAATCCCAAAGTTCTTCTGTTAGCCAAATAATCACGAAGCTGAAGCTGGTTGATTGAATAGGACGCTGTTTTATCTTTCAACCCATAATTATAAATATTTCTCATCTGGTCTATTGCGGTAGAACGCTCCCAGATCACAGCAGAGGTGATGAATTTAAGCTTATCTGTAATTTTATTGCCGTAAACAATTGATGTATTGTAAGAAGGAGATTTGGACATGTTGACGTATCCCGAAGCCATACTTATTGCCAATGTTTCTTTATTGGGTGAGGTTTTCGTAATAAAATCCACATTTCCACCAATGGCGTCTCCATCCAGATCCGGTGTCAAAGCTTTAGACAAACGTACATTTTGAATGAGTTCTGAAGGAAAGATATCCATCTGAACTCCACGATTGGCATTGTCACCACTGGCACTCGGCATTCTGTTGCCATTCAGGGTAGAAGAGGTCCATTGTATAGGCGTTCCTCTTACTGCCACAAAACGTCCTTCTCCCATATCTCTTTCAATAGACACTCCCTGCATACGCTGTACAGCATCAGCTGCATTACGGTCCGGCAGTTTTCCGATAGCATCGGCAGAAAGTACTTCCGTAATTGTGTTGGAATTTTTCTTCATGGTAATCGCTCTGGCTTGTGATGCTTTATACACACTGGTAACGACTACCTCCTGAAGGTTGTTTTCTTTAAATTTAGCTCCAAATTTAATTAATCCAACGTCTATTTCCTTTTTATCTGCAACAGTGAAGGGAATATAAACATTGTCATATCCTTTATATTCTACAACAAGCTTATAACTTCCGTCATAAATATTATTAAGAACAAAAGAACCATCAGTGTCAGAAGTTACCTTCTGTCCGCTGTTTTCAATATAAACCAATGCATTGGGAAGGTTTCCCTGACTGTCTACTACCGTTCCGTGAACGGTGGTTTGAGCAAAGGCCAAAGGCCCAAGAAGAAAAAATGCTGCTTTTGTTAAAAAAAGTCTTTCTCGTGACATCCTTATAAAGTTTGGTGCAAAGATGCCAGCTCATTCAAAAGCTTTGGTTCATTTAAATTTTATACAACTGTTTCTCTTGAGTTCGAAGCAAACTGTATTGAAATTCAGTAAGTTGCTAATATTAAATAATTGTAACTAATGAACAAGTTGAGAGGGAAGGCAGTGGAACTCTTTTTTAAAATATTTATAAAAAGTAGATTTTGATTTAAAGCCACATTGAAACGCAAGATCAGTTACACTGGCCGAAGGATCTTCCAGTAAAATCTGTTTAAAGTGCTGGATGCGCCTTCTATTAGTGTATTCGTGAAAATTGGAATGAAGATGCTTATTAAAAGTGATACTTAAATCGGCTTTGCTTATTTTCAGATGGCCGGAAAGCTGGTCTAAAGTAAATTCCTCATCCAGATAATCATGACTCTCCTTATAGAAAGAGGTAATGGCATTTTGTACAGCTTCAAAATCTATTTTTGAAAGATCTTTATACTGGTATGTTTCTTTAGGAACAGAAAACTGTGATATACTTTGTAGTTTATGCTGGTACGTTAAAATATAAACGTACAAAATCCATCCGAATTGAAAAAGAAAGAGGAGGCTATAGATCTTCTGATAAACTAAAGTATCCCAGCCCAGTTGGTAAACCGTCCAGAAAATTAAAACACCAGCCAATACATAACAAACAAGATAACGGAAATTACCGGCTGTAGGATGAGTAATATTTTTGTGGTATTTTGTAAGTAAATAAATGCATAGAGCCAGAGCTGTAATCCAATAATATGTATAATAAACAAAATAGGATTTATAACTTTTAATCGCCAGGTCTGCCCAGGAAAGATCAAGCATCTTTGCCGAAATGGCAATAGCATGATGAATAACGACTAAAGTCAACGGAATAATCAGGTATTTGAGTTTTTCTCTCCACTTTGCCTGAATTAGATACGTAGTGATATGGAGAAAAATAAGCCCTTTAAAAACACGAAGGCTCCCCGGAATTTCATAAAGAACAGATTCATATCCGAATTTCTGAATGATAAAATATTCATACCCCATATCCAGTGTAACCACTCCGATATACAACAACAGCATATTCAGTACAGATTCCCTGTTTTTGATAAGGGAGATAAGCAGAGTAATGGTGATAAGTGCCTGTAGTACAACTACCATAATGATATATAACATGATAACTGATATTTTGCCAAAATTATAGATAATATGGGCACAGCATCTTTAACAAATTATTAAATATCAGCTTTGTAATATCGGGATGGGTAAGATGTACATG
>CBFQYI010000617.1:0-2516 GCA_965720825.1 uncultured Chryseobacterium sp.
ATAAAGGAAACCTATCAGGTAGCAGACTCTCCAACTGATTTATCTGCCCCTGTTGAAGTATTGTTACTGCGCGGAAAGTTTCCGCAATATGCGCTTGCTACAACAATGCTTGGCGGTGACATCTGGATCGCTCCCTATAATACCGCAACCAAAAAATATGATGCTTTTACTAAGATTTTTGACGGCAGTACAAAAGGTTTAGGCTGGGCGCTCGAAATGTATATTGACGATTCCAACAAATTGTATGTCAGTTTTGCGGAACCTGGAAAAGTACTTGTTTTTGATATTAATAATCTTCCTCAACTAAAGCTATTGAAGACTCTTGATGCGGATAAAGGTGCACATCATATGGCTTTCTTTAAAACCAAATCCGGAAAAGAGGTGGTTGCAGTACAAAATAATTTATTGGATCTTCCCAACTTAAATTCCGGTACCATTAGTATAATTGATATTAATACAGAAAAAAAAATAGGCACAGTAGATTTACGTAATAAGTATGGAATATTACCTGAGTCCATTGAAGGAACCAATGGGCCAAGCAATTATATGCATCATTAAATTTTAAAATAAAATTTGACAATACAAACTCTTCTGGAATAGTATTTTGGACGAGTTTGTATTATCTTTATTGTATTGTACTATTTTACATATAATTTCATTCTTTCTTCATATTCTGGTTTTAATTTTAGAAGTTTCCATATTTTTTTATCATCAGGATTACTCATCCGGTAGAATATGATCTTGTCTGCCGAATACTTGAAATAGGGATGATTTTTAAGCCATTCCTCTGGTGCTTCTACTAATGAATATCGGGGAACATTTGATGTATTCAACGGAGCTATTGAAATAAGTTTCTGAACCAGATCCTGATCTATGTTGTAGGTGGTTAAAATTTGCTGCTTATTTATAAAACCTCCCAGTTTTTTTCTGAAACCGATTATTGAGCCGGCACTTCTTTCATCCAGTCCGAATTCAATAAGCTGTTTGAAAGTAATGGTATTAAGATCTGTTTTTGAAAAATCTGTTTTTTCCTGTTGTTTTTCCTGAAGTTTGATATAAGGTTTCATTTCCTGAAATCTTTCTGCAGAAATCACAAAACATTTCTGCAGATCTTCTAAGCTTTTAAAGCTTCCCCGTAAATTTCTGTCCCGGTAATTGATGATAGTAATTGCTTGCTTTTCTGAAAATCCAAGTGCTTTCCACCCCTCTAAATCAAGCTGATTAGGATCAAATGGATGATATTGAATCTTGTATTTTACAGGATTATTCTTTCCGGAATTCCTGAAGTTTTCCGGAGTTTTTACCGGAAGCAAAAGATAGGGTTCAAGTTTGCTGTAATTCTCTGAAGAGATGATAAAACATTCTTTAAATTTTTCTTTACTGATAAAACTTCCACCGAGATAATTTTTATACTTTACAATAGCTTCTGCCTGTCTTTCACTAAAGCCCATTTTAAGCCAGTCATTGGCAGAAAACTGATCAGGATTGAATTTTCCTGAAATCACAATTCCTTTTTTTCCGTATGCGGTGAACCTTTTGGAATCTCCTTTTTCTGCTGTTTCAGGAAGCAAAATAAAAGAGGCCAGCTCACTGAATTTCTCGTCAGAAATAGCATAACATTTTTTCAACTGTTCTTTTGAAGTAAATGTTCCTCCAACAATATCTTTATACTTCAGGATGGTTGCTGTTTGTTTCTCTGAAAATCCAAGTTTCTGCCACTCTTCCTTACCCAGCGTATTGGGATCAAAACCTGATAAGTTTGCTGGTATTGAAGCATCTGTGATGAACGTAACTTCGGGAAACGGTTCTTTTTCACGGCTGGTATATTTCTGATACACCAATAAAACAGTCAGCAATGTGACCATAAATGCCAATTTTTGGTAATAGCTTTTTCTCATCATACAGTAAACTTATAGATAAAAATAAAGCGTTACAATAACTGATAATGAAATAGTTAATTATGATATACAGAAAGTGTTTTATTGTTGATAAGCTAATGTGAATATTGTCTTTTAGGCGATATAATTTCGTAATTGATACTGAATATTTTGATTAGATTTTTATTTTTTAACACGACGCCTTCTGTCGCTGTGAGTAGATATTTTTGCATCAGAATAAGATTGATATAAATATAAAATAAAGTGAATTTAATTATTAATAGTATGATTTACAGATTGTCACAATAAGTTGATTGTTGAGTCTTAAAAAGTGTTAAATTCGCGAAGCTTCAACAAGCTAATTACTAACTCAGAAAACGACATTAAAATGAGAAAACTTTATCTCAGTGTATTCACTGTATGCACAATTCTGAGCATATCTGCTCAGGAAGTGGTTTGGCAGAAAGATATCCAATCCTCTACCCAGGATTTTTTAAGCCAGGTCACGACAACCATCGATCAACAGTATTTGATCACGGGAAGCTCTATTCAAAACAATAAGCAACAGGTTTCAGGTAGTAAGCAGAATAACGGTTATGATTTTCATTTGGTAAAACTCAACCAGCAGGGGCAGGAAGT
>CBFQYI010000618.1:0-2509 GCA_965720825.1 uncultured Chryseobacterium sp.
TTTAAGGAATGCATTGAAAGCGGCAGAAGACAGCATATGAACCTCATCAATGATATATACTTTGTATTTACCAACCTGAGGTGCAAAACGTACCTGATCTATAAGTTCTCTGATATCATCTACAGAGTTATTGGATGCAGCATCCAATTCATAGATATTGTAAGCAAAGCCATCTTCTGAAACCGAGCCATCTTTCTCATTGATTTTTCTTGCAAGAATTCTGGCACAGGTAGTTTTACCCACACCACGAGGACCACAAAAAAGTAATGCCTGAGCTAATTGACTTTCTTCAATTGCATGTTCTAAAGTATCCGTAATATGGGACTGCCCTACAACCGTATCAAACTCCTGAGGGCGATATTTTCTTGCAGATACTATAAAATTTTCCATTGGCCAAAAGTAAGAAATATAGTTTTAATTTGAAAATTAAAAGTTTTCAAATTATTAACAAAAACGTATTTCTGCTCAAATCGGAAAACTTTTAATTTCTATTTCTTTTTGCTGTATGCAAAGTCGATCAACTCAACAATAGCGGCTTCAACCTCTTTTCTTCCTTCTTCAGTTTTCAGATCGATACCACAAAATTTATTGGCATTGTATCCTGTATAAAGGTTGAGATAGTAAGCTCCAGACACAATCAAAGCCATAATTGCCCTGTGTCTTGTTGCTACTCCTTCACCGAAGTAAGGATCTGAGATGTTTCCAAATAAAACTTCTCCAACCTCTTCACGTTGTTCAACCAATTTCTTAAGGATAGGTTTACTTTCTGAAAGTTCCCAAAGGATGATCTTCTGAAGTTCTTTATTTTTCTTCAGGTTTTCGAACTGGTTCAATACAACCATTTTAGTAAGCTCGTGCCCACCGTCCGAGAAATCCATATCAACATCCTGATTGACCTGGCTCCAGTAATCCTGAGATTTGATATATTCATCGATCAGTTTATCAGTACTTCCAAAGTACTCGTAGATCAATTTTTTATCAAATCCGGCAACGGCAGCTATCTTACTTACTTTTAATCCGGAATATCCTTTTACTCTTAAAATTTTACCAACTGCAGCAAGCAGTTTCTGTTTTGTTTTTTCTTTGTCCCTAATGGGGCCCTGCACTACTTTTCTAGGCATAATTATTATTTTTTCGCAATATGCAATTTTTTATTAATATCATCAAACGCATTAAGCGTTTTGTCGAGATGTTCTTTTTCGTGTCTTGCCGTTACACTCATCCTGATACGTGCGTCTTTTCTTGGTACAGCCGGATAAAGAATCGGGTTGGTATAGATTCCCATTTCTATTAGTAGTTTTCCAACATCTCCTGTTACATAAGGATCTCCAATTTTTACGGGAACGATCGCAGAGCAGGTAACTCCTGTATCTAATCCTAAATCATCAAGTCCTTTTTTGAAATAATTAATGTTATCCCAGAGTTTTTCTCTCCAGATAGGTTCTTCATCAATTAAATCAATGGCTTTAACAATTCCTGCGGATGATGGTGGAGCTGTAGCTGAGAAGATCTGCTGGCGGGAATGGAATCTGATGAACGCAGCAATTTTTTTATCTGCAATGACATAACCTCCCAGATTTCCAAATGTTTTGCTGAATGTACCTGTGATGATGTCTACTTTATCCAATAACCCAGCCTGTTCCAAAGTACCTCTTCCGGTTTCTCCAAGGATGCCGACACCATGTACGTCGTCTACCATTAGAAAGGCATTATACTTTTTCACAAGGTCATAGATCTCATTAATACGGGAGGTATCACCATCCTGGGAATACACTCCGTCCACAATAACGAGTTTCGTACGGTACAGATTTTCAGATACCTTCAAAATGTGTTCCAAAGATTCCAAATTATTGTGCGGAAATGTTTTTTTATTGGTAAAAGCACATCCTTCGTGTACACTGGCATGCACTGCCATGTCTAAAATAGCAAGATCTTCTTTCTGCATTAAACACTGTAAACTAGCGCTATTAGCAGTATACCCGGTAGTAAACACTACGGCTTCATCTTCTGTTCTTTTAAAAAAACTTGAAATTCTTTTTTCTAAAGCATTGTGATAATCAAAGTAGCCACCGATAAGGGGCGTAGCTCCTGTTCCAGTTCCATATTTCTCTATTCCTTCGATAGCAGCCTGCTTTACTTTCGGGTGTTGTGTAAATCCTAAATAATCACTTGATACAAAACTAACAAATTCTCTGTTTTGGTCTGCAATATTTACATTCAGTATCGCATTGGTTCCTGAAGTATTCTTCAGTCTGTAATTCATGTGTCCGTTAGACTTTACAAAGTCTAAATATTCATAAAAAATTTCAGCTCTTTGAGCCATATCATTATCTGGTATATTCTCAAAGTCTTTAATAGTTGCTGTTGTGAAATTGATGCTCATCCTTAATCTTGTTTGTTGTGGTTTAAAAGAAACAAATATATAACTATTTAAAAGGCTTAAGCGCCTCTGTTAAGATTAAATATTATTAAAGACACAATATTTTATTCTTATTATCTGGAAACCAAA
>CBFQYI010000619.1:0-2506 GCA_965720825.1 uncultured Chryseobacterium sp.
AGACCATTGCGAAATTTGTAGAGATTACAGAAATCGAAAACAGGAGATTCATTGAGGATGATCTTTCCAACTCTCAAATCGGTTATGAAGCTGCAAAAATTGCCCTTGAAGATGCAAAAGTAGACGGTGAAGAATTAGATTATATCATCTACGCAAGCAATTTTGGGGAAGTTACTGAAAACGGATATGCTGATTTTATGCCGACAATGGCAGCGAGAGTAAAGAATAAACTGGGAATAAAAAACAGAAAATGTGTAACGTATGATATGGTTTTCGGATGCCCAGGATGGGTCGAAGCTATGATTTTGGCAGATAATCTTATCAAAGCTAAAGTAGCTAAAACGATTCTTGTTATCGGAGGAGAGACTTTAAGCAGAGTAACTGATCCATACGACAGAAACAGAATGATCTTTGCTGATGGTGCCGGAGCAGTAGTGGTAAAAGCAACTGACGAAGAAAATGTAGGGATTATTGCTCACAACACGATCTGTGACAACGGACCGGAATTAAACTACCTTGAAAATCAACCATCTATCAATAAAGAAGCAGATCAGAAACGTCTTTATGTAAGAATGTTAGGAAGAAAAATCTACGAATACGCTCTTAAAAACGTACCGGTTGCGATTAAAGATACGATTACAGATGCGGATCTTTCTATTGAAGATATAGACAAAATCTTAATTCACCAGGCAAACGCTAAAATGGATTATGCAATGATTGAAAGACTTCACAGGCTTTATGATGTAAAAGAATACGACCATGCGATCTCTCCTATGACGATTCAGGATCTTGGAAATACTTCTGTAGCCACAATTCCTACCATGTATGATTTAATAATTAAAGGAAAAATGGAGGGTCAATCGTTTAAAGATAATGGTAACATTGTGATGACTTCGGTAGGTGCCGGAATGAACATCAATGCTATCGTTTATAGATTTCCTAAAAAGTAATATTTAAACCATTAAAAATATAAAAGCACAGGGAAGTTTATTCTTTGTGCTTTTTTTGATCAGAATATGCAAAAGAATTTTTTAATCTTCGCCGGAATCTTCCTGTTTTTGGAAGTATATATTTATCAGGCTATCAGAACACTTACCGATAATTTCTGGATCAGAATCGGATATTGGGTACTCTCTTTAGTTGTGTATGGAATTTTCGCCTATGAAGTTACTCATTACCAAAGATCAGACAGGAGCATGGTAAGAACACAGATCATGATTTCATTATTTTTGATTTTCATCCTTCCAAAAATATTCATGGTTCTGTTTTTATTAATTGATGATATCATCAGAACGGGAGGCTATCTGATAGGTTTTGCCAAACCTTCGGAGAATTTCTTTCCGGAGAGAAGGAAGTTTCTGAGTCTGGTTGGATTGGGAATGAGTGGTGTTCTTTCTGCTCTTTTCATAGACGGAATTACGTTTGGAAAGTACAGACATAAAGTAAGGAGAGTAAGGATAAATTTTGCCAATCTTCCGAAAAGCTTTAAAGGATATAAAATCATTCAGATTTCAGATGTTCACAGTGGAAGCTTCTCAGATCCGAGCAAATTGCAGCATGCGATTGACCTGATCAACGAGCAGAAACCTGATCTCGTATTATTTACCGGAGATATGGTGAACAACGTTGCGGATGAGTTCAAACCCTTCATCCCTTTGTTTTCAAAAATTAAGGCTAAAGACGGAAAATTAGCCGTGTTAGGAAACCATGATTACGGAGATTATGTAACCTGGGAATCATCTGCAGCTAAAAAAGAAAATCTTGACACCTTAATTGGCTATGAAAAACAGGCTGGCTTTGACATGTTGAGAAACGAACACAGGGTTATTGAAAAAAACGGAGAAAAACTATACATTCTGGGAGTTGAAAACTGGGGATTAAAACCATTCCCTCAATTCGGAAAAATAGATGATGCTTTAAAAGGAGTACCTGAATCCGCGACGAAGATTCTGATGAGCCACGACCCTACACACTTTGATTATGTGGTTAAAAAACACCCTGCAAATATCCATTTAACCCTTTCGGGACATACCCATGGAATGCAGTTTGGTTTAGATCTTAAAAATGTAAAATGGTCACCGGTACAATACAAATATCCAAAATGGGCTGACCTATATGAAAGCGAAGGAAAATTACTGTACGTAAACAGAGGGTTTGGTGTATTGGGATATCCGGGAAGAGTGGGTGTACTGCCGGAGATTACTCTTTTTGAACTGAGTTAGAGGTACGGGATTCGGGGTGCGAGTTACGTGCTACACAACATTAAACATTAAACATTAAACATTAAACCTTGAATTTTCTCTCTAATCCCTGCAACCTAATATCTACCACCTATCCACCTATCACCTAAAAAATATAATCTTTCATGCGGGAAGTAGCCATTTCCCTGTCATTGAGAAAAGTAAGGAGGGCATCTAATTTGTCCTCCATTTTTTTGCCCGAAAATAAGCTTCGGTAAAAAGGAATATCAAAACGGTATTTCTTGAAATCTGTAAACTGCCATGTG
>CBFQYI010000620.1:0-2482 GCA_965720825.1 uncultured Chryseobacterium sp.
ATATGTTTGGAGTAAGTGATCAGTTAGATAAGAGTATTGGTAGAAAATCTACAATTTGGTACCCATAAAAAAAATTAAATGAAAAAATATAAAATTAAAAACTTTTCAATAAAGAGACTGATATTGTTTATGTCTATTGCTTTTATTTTAGTGATATTATTAACTATACTAACTTCTCTTTATTATAATCCTAAGATTTTTCCTGCGATTGTACTTTTTATATTAACAGTTTTTAGCTTTATGTTAATTAAAAATAATTGTATAGTTACATATAATATAATTTTGGATAATGATTATATTTTTTTTAACAATAAAAAAATTAATATAATAGATATTCGTAATTATAATTTTAGTGAAACTGAAAAATATTATGGATGTAGATTAGTCTTTAAGTCTTATAAAATTTTTTTAAATATTCCTAAAAATGATAGTGGGAATTATTTAGATTTTAAAGAAGATTTAATTGAAATTATAACTTTGCAGAACAAAAAAAGAAGCAATAGCCTAATTGTTGAATACAATTGGTATAATACTAAATTAGCTAAGATATATGGTTATATAATGATTGGAATAATGTTAACATGGCTAATGCTAATGGTAATGTTTCCTAATAAACTGAATATATCAAATTTAGGATTGTTCTTAATTGTTTCAGCAGGTCTTTTACCAATCTTATTGAAGATTTTTAGAAATAATAGATCTGTATAGAAAACTGTTAATTGGTAATGCTTCTCCGCTGGCGCGAGTGTCTCGCTCGTGTCCGTAAATAAACCACAAAGCCACTGTTCTTGCAGTGGCTTTTACTCTTTATTCTAGAGAAACCGTTATATTTACAGTACAGAGATCATCTGGAAAATAGCATGATAAGTTTTGTAAAAAAAGAGGAGCTCTTGAAGTGATAGATACTCAGCTGCGCAAAGTCACCAGCTGGCGCGAGTGTCCCGCTCGTACCCACAAATAAACAAAACCACTGCACAGCAGTGGTTTTTCGTTCTATTAAAAGTGTATTTTTTATAAACTCTTTTACTTATCAAGCAGCTTTTCCAGTCTGCTCATCATTTCATCCTTTTCCTTCAGCATACGCTCATACAAAGCTATTTTTTCTTCGTGAAGCTGGATGATTTTGTCCATCGGGTTGATTGTGCATTTGTATTGTTCTGCATAAGCAACTGCGTCATCCTGAAAAGTATTTGCTATGATATTCACAGCTTGTTCCTCATCAAAATTCTGAAAAGCTTCTACGGGAATTTTCAGTACTTCGGATATTTTTTCCAGCAGTTGGTTTTCAATGGTTTCTTTTTGTTCAAGTAAAGAGATCTTTTTTTGGTTCCAGTCTTCACCTAAGTCCAGAGCCAATGCCTCCTGCTTTATGCCCAGCATTTCTCTGAAACGTTTTACATTTCTTCCCTGATGTATTTTGTGGTCCATTCTTTAATCAATTTGTGAAGATTCAAAGATAATACATTCTGTAAAGTAAAGGTTAAAAAATGTCCGGTAAAATATCCTGTTATACCTATTAAAGTATCGGCAACCGGTTTATAAACTGTCTTCAACAGCTTCGGAAGTGTTTTCAGCCACTCCGGTAAGTGTCTGCAGCCGCTCATTAATTTGTTATAACCATTTCGTAAACTGTCTGCAGCCATTTAAGAAATGCCTTCAGACACTATTGTAAGTATTTCCGGACACTTTATCAAATAGGTATCACTACTTTACAACCGTCTCAACCGTTTTCATAAGTCCCTGTAGCCTTTTATTCAAGTAGCTGGAGACCGTTATGGAACCCCCTTCAGCCTCTTCGGAAAAGCCTGTAACCCCTTCCTTAACAGTCTCTATACCGTTCTATAAGTGCCTGTCACCCCTTATTCAAGCAGCTGGAGACCGTTAATGAACACCCTTTAGCCCCTTAGATAACTGGATCTACCCCCTTACCCAAGGGGGTAGAGGGGGTTAGTGAAGGGGGTAATCATTATATTTTCAATAAATAGATGTAAGTGATGGAAACAGGGCATACGGTAATATTTAAATTTCCTAACTTTGTAGTTCTCAATAACAATCAAAACAAAACGATGTCAATCACCAACGAAGATCAGATGCTCGGAATGCAAAAAGTAAGTGAAGCTGTTGCCTATACGCTGAAGAAGATGATGGATTACGCCGAACCCGGCATGACCACCAAAGATCTGGACGAATATGGAGCCAAAATACTGGAAGATTTCGGAGCAAAATCAGCACCTTATCTGACATATGGATTTCCAGGCTGGACGTGTATCAGTGTAGACAATGAATTCTGTCACGGGATTCCGACAGATCAGAGGATTTTGAAAGAAGGCGATCTGATCAATATTGATGTTTCTGCAGAATTGGACGGATATTGGGCAGATAACGGAGGTTCCTTCGTGATTGGAGAAGATATTCACGGACATCAAAAATTGGTGGAGGCCTCCAAAGATATTTTAAGAAAAGCTATCGACAATATCAAAGG
>CBFQYI010000621.1:0-2480 GCA_965720825.1 uncultured Chryseobacterium sp.
GAAAAAACTTTTACCTGTTATTTTCCCTTCTCAAGTAGGAATTAATATCATCTGTCTACAATATAGTGAAGATCTCTGCTATAAATCAGACGCTTTTTTCATCAACCAAAACGAAAATAAGCCCTAAGGCTTTATTATTTTCTGCAAAAATAAATTTTAATTATATAATACCGTTTATCTTGAACTTTAAAAAAATACATATTGGTAGCAATATTAAAGCTAAGTTTCTGGAAGAAGCATTGGACATGCAGAGAGCATGTAGCTTTATGAAATGTACTGAATCTGAAATTGAACAAATGTTTCTTGAAAAAGATCTGACAACTGATAAATTATTGAGGTGGAGCAAACTGTTAGAATATGATTTTTTTCGGGCCTACTCACAGCATCTTATACTCTTTTCTCCTCCTAAAAAGGAAATTTCGTCTAATAATACATCTCATAAAAAAATATCTTCCTTACCTGAGTTTAGGAAAAATATTTACACTAAGGAAATCATTGAATTTATCCTGGAACAAATTGAAACAGGAAAAAAAACGAAGCTAGAAATAATAAATGATTATAAAATTCCAAAAACTACACTATATAAATGGATTGCAAAATATACCGATAAAAATTTGTGATGCATCACCTGATGTTGTATACAGTTATAACTAGTTTTATATCAAAATGTCCCTCTATTAAAACCTAGCAGGCGTCATTAACATGAAATTCTTTCGTAGAATAGCAGTAGTAACTCCAGTTTGGGAATGATAGCATAATACCACTCTTTTCTTAGAATTAATAATCACCTCTATATCGAAGGTATCTGATTAAAAAACAGCATACAAAATTCTAAATCCAAGCATACTTATCTATTCAAAAAAAGCAACTACAACTGTCTTGATATATTATTTTCAACCTTATCATCAGAAAGATTTTTAAAGAAAAAATACAGATCAACATCAGAAGAAATATTTAATTTTTTCCTAAGCCTGTTCTTTTTATTCTGAACAGACCTGTGTTCCACAAAAGTATATTGTGCAATTTGTTTTGATGAAAACCCCAACCATATCATCGCACAAAAAGTTAAATCAGATTTTGACAGATTAGAATTTATCGCAAGCATTTTTTTAATAAAGTCCGGATACGCTTCCTGAAATTTGTTGAGAAAATTAGGATCATTTTTTTTAGCCAGATCAATGATACAATCGTAGGAATTATTGATTTTTTATTTTAAAAAATCTTTTTAAAATTATTTTTTTTTTATTATATTTTTATTTTTTTTATATTGTATATATAAAAAAAGAAAAACGACAATAAGACAAAAAACCACAATATTATAAATTAAAAATATATTCTTTTTTGAAATACTTTCAGATTCTTTTTCTCTTATAATTTCGTCAATTGAAGTATTTACACTTTCATTGCAGACCTTGCTCAAACTATCTTTTAGTTTGGTATACTTTTCAAGGTATTCTTTTTCTCTTTCTTCATCATTTAAAACCCCATAAGTACTTGATATTGTCTTGTATAGCAAAGGCATATTATACACTCTTCCGGTTTTTTCCAGAATAGCAGCAGATTTTTTATAATATAGCAATGCTTTCTCATTCTCTTTCCTTTTATTAAGAAAATTACCATAATAGTAATAGGTCTGCCCTCTTTGAATATTCCAATAATTCATTTTCTGCAATAGCTTTAATGCATTATTTAAATAATATGAAGACGAATCTATATTTTTTTCATAAATCATATAATAATCCGCTATCAATGAATTATTTACCGGACTTGATTCTATTTTTAATGCTTTGTGCAAATAAATTAGTGACGAGTCATCCTGATGAATATTATGTAAAAAATCAGCCCTATTTGAATAAATACCTGATAATATTCCCTTTTCGCCATGACTGGAAATCAGTTTACCGTAATAAATAGACTGCGCATTGTATTTTAAGGCTTTTATATATAAACCAATAACATAATTGACCTGTCCATATTCCTGGTAAAGCTTTGCGTATAAATAAGCACTGTTAGTTTTTTTGATATTTTTTTCAGCTTTCTGCAAATAATAAAAAGAATTTTTATAATCACATATGGTTGTATACATATTAGCAATATTGATATAACCTAAAATCTCTCCTTTTAGATAATTCTGATTTTTGGAAATAGCAATGTATTTTTCATTTAAAGAAATTAACTCTTTTTTTTGACCTCTTATTCTAAATTTCTCGGATTTAATTATTAATGCGTTATCTATTTGCCCTGGAGTATAATTTTGCGAATATAAGACAGTGAAAATAGACAGACAGGCAAATACCATCATTAAAAATTGAAATATTCTTTTTATGCTCATTCTGATCATATTGTATATTCAATTACTGTTCTGTCGATACTAGGTTAAATTGTCATGGAAAATAATTCAGGTTATTACTCTTTTATTTTATGAAAAATTATTTTCTTTGAATTAGGTTTTTGAATGATAATAATTGTGTTAGGAATTG
>CBFQYI010000622.1:0-2465 GCA_965720825.1 uncultured Chryseobacterium sp.
TTCTTTCAGCTTGATCAGTTCAGCTTTTACAAACTCCAAGCGGTCAATCAGGGTGATGGTTTCGGAAATTTTACTGTTGGTGGTCAGGGCAACGCGGGCTCCGTCCAGGGTATATCCTTTTTCTTTTACCAGATGGTAGATCATCTGAAGGTTTCTGATGTCTTCAGGAGTGAAATATCGGTTTCCTTTTCTGTTTTTTTTAGGCTTGATAATCGGGAATTCCTGCTCCCAGTAACGTATTAATGAAGTGTTTACATCGAATGCTTTCGCAACTTCTCCTATCGAATAATACAGCTTATCAGGTAAATTTATTTTCATTTTACAACTCCTAAACTTCAAAGATAAAAATTTTTTAAAGTTTAATCCAAAATATATTGTAAAAAGTGCAGTTATACTTTGTTTCAAGGGAATTTATGGGGTTAAATTCATCATTCAATAACAAACGTTTGTTGTAGTAGATATAAAGGTTCATGATTACTGGTTCTTTTTTGTCTAAATTTGTGAATTCTTACGATATATACATATAAATGAATCCAATCTCCGTTCTTCATATCGACCTTTTTCAGGCGGGTAAAAATACTTCAGATTTTTATTTTAACATGATGAAGAATCATTTGGTGGTGGGACATCGTCATATAGAGAAGCCTCACAGACATGATTTCTATGCTGCGGTTCTTTTTACAAAAGGAACGGGAGTCCATGAAATAGATTTTCAGAGGTATGAAGTGTCGGAAGGCAGCTTGTTTTTTCTTTCGCCGGGGCAGATTCACAGCTGGGAGCTTTCCGAAGATATTGATGGGTATATTTTCTTTTGTTCACAGGAATTTTATGAAATGCATTATGTGAATCAGAAACTGAGAAATTTTCCCTTTTTCGGATCTGTATCTTTTCCAAGAAAACTTCAGTTGGATGCTGGGGAATTGAAGAAAATCAATAGTTTATTTCAAGAGTTGGGAGAAGAACATCAGACCAAAAGTATAATGAAAGAAGGGCTGATTTTATCCTTGATGTCTCAGATTTTCATCAATGCTTCCAGATTGTTTTCAAAGGACTTTGATACAATGGATTCAGCTGCCGGACTTTCTTATTTTAAACATTATCAGGATTTTGAAAATCTGATTGAACAGAACTTTACAAAACATAAATCTATTACCCATTATGCCTCTTTATTAGGGATTTCATCCAAACATCTGAACAGGATTGCCCAGACAGTTGTTCAAAAAACAGCCACTGATGTGATCACAGAAAGGGTAGTGCTGGAAGCCAAAAGAATGCTGATGTACCTTGATGAAAGCCTTGTAGAAATTGCATTCCGTTTAGGGTATGAAGAATATTCCTACTTTGTAAGAGTATTCCGGAAAAGCTCCGGAATGACTCCTACGCAGTTCATGAGGAAATATAAGGCTTAATGAGTTCAAAGTTCAAAGTTTAAGGTTCACAGTTTAAAGTTTGGGGAAATGTGTTGTAAACCACCCCGTCAAAAATTCTTTGAATTTTTGCCACCCCTCCTCTGGAGGGGAATTAGGGAAATATCAACTACTTTTTCTGATCCCCACAACCTGCAACCTATCACCTATCATCTGCCACCTAAAGTGCCAACTTAAACGGTCCTTCAAAAGTCGTTTCAAACGAATCAACTAATTGCCCTTTTTCATCGAACACTCCGATGACCATATTTTGTTTTGAGAACTTAATTTGTTCTTCAGGGAAGGAAATGTTGATGTTTCCTTTCAGGATCTGATCTCCTTTCAATATAATTTTTTCAGAACCGAAGTAAGTGATCTCTGCATTTGTTGGCGTAATAACTTTGATGAAAAGGGTTTTCTTTTCATTAGATTTATTCAGGAGAGTATAAATAAAAGTATTGGTGATTTTACCGTTTTTAACAAAGAATGTAGAACCTGCCGGTTTGATGAATTTTGCTTCCATAGAACCACGATCGTACATTAAAAATCCAAGGAACCCAATCAATAATGCAAGGATAACGGTTGTTGCTTTCATTCTTGGGGTAAAACGGAATTTATCCTGATTTTCTATCTCGGCTTCTGTTGCATAACGTACCAGACCTTTAGGCAAACCAACCTTTTCCATGACTTCATCACAGGCATCGATACAGGCTGTACAGTTTACACATTCCAGCTGCTGCCCGTTTCTGATATCGATTCCTGTAGGACATACCACAACGCATTGGTTACAGTCGATACAATCTCCTTTTCCTGCAGCTTTTCTGTCTTCGTTATTTCTCCATTTTGCACGGCCTTCACCTCTTTTAAAATCATAGTATACATTGATGGTTTGCTTGTCAATCAATACACCTTGCAGTCTTCCGTAAGGGCAAACCAGTGTACAAACCTGCTCACGAAGCCATGCAAAAACAAAATAGAAAGTCATGGTGAAAAATATCATGGCGGTAAACTTCAGTGAATTTCCTTCCGGCCCTTCACCCATAATTCGGAAAACCTCTT
>CBFQYI010000623.1:0-2454 GCA_965720825.1 uncultured Chryseobacterium sp.
ATAAAAGTTTTTACCATAGAAGAATACCTGATATTGATATTTGAAAAGTTTTTTCATTCTGTCAGTGAATACTTCAGAATTGCTGCCTTCAAGTTCCTCTTTAGAAATAACATCCGTAAAACGTGAGTGAACGCCCAATTTGGTATAATTGGTCAGCGCTGTCATAATACGGTTTTTATCCTTCTTGATAGCCTCTCTGTTTTCCAGTACAGTTCCCACAAACTGATTGTAGATTTCCTGATCTGGTTTTACGTCATGCATCCAGTGCTGCAGAAGAGCAATTCCTTTTTCTATATTTTCTTCCAGTCCGCTTAGAGAGATAATCAACTGGTCATTGGTGGTTTTGAAATCATTGCTGATCCCGATTTTAAAAAACTCCTTTTTTAAATCTTCAGGTGAAAGAGTATCCGTACCCAGGTATTGCAGCAACTGAGTGGAAATTCCTAAATCTCTGTCATTATCGCTTCCAAAAGGGAAAATGAAATGCAGCTGTGCAATATCATTATATTTATTCTTGACGAAGCTTAATTTTTTTCCATTAAGCTGATCAGTGGCAATCTCTTTCTGATAGTCGATAAATTCAGGCTTAATATCCTCCGTCTTATCCATTAAAATCTCTCTTAAAAAATCAGATTGAGTATCTCTGTTGATTTTAACAGGCGTAATACCTGGGTTTTCAACTCTGATTAACATGTCATTGACCCCCTTTTCTTTATTGACAACAACATAATTTTCTTTGAAAAAATCCTTGGCAAAATTTACTACATCTTCCTTCGTAAAAGCAGCATACTCATCCATCTCATTCAGTTCCTGTTCCCATGTTCTCCCTTTTATATAAGAATCATATAGTGTCGTAGCAAGTCCTTCGGCTGTTTCAAGGCCTTTCATTCTCTGAATTTTGAAATCATTGATGATGGCTGGCAGCATCCAGTCAGGGAAATCACCTTTCTTTATCAGTTCAATTTCCTCCAGGACCATGTTCTTTGCTTCTTCCAGAGTTTGATTTTCTTTAGGTACGGCGACAATAGAAAAATATCCATATTGTTTTAACCCTACAGAAAATGCCTGAGCCCAAAGCATTTTTTGAGTCTGATTGATATGCAGGTCCAGTAATCCGGCTTCACCTCTGTTGCTTAGGATATTGGCAACAACATCTGCAAGCATGGCATTTCTTGTTCCATAGCTTTCTGTTCTCCATGCCAGCTGAGTACGTGGAGTAGTAGGGCTTTTTACCGTTCTTGTTACAATTTTTGTAATAGGTTCTTCAATAACGGGTGTCTTTTTAGGAAGCTCCTTATAAGGTAGAGTCCCAAAATATTGATCGATTAACTGAATGGTTTCTTCAAAATCAAAATCCCCAACCAGTACCATCGCATAATTATTAGGAACATAATATTCATCAAAATACTTATGAATAGCCTTCATTGATGGGTTCTTCAGATGTTCCGGTTTTCCCAGTGTTGTCTGCTGCCCGTTAGGATGAGTAGGGAAAAGAGCATCCATCAGTTCGTAGTTCACAAGTCTTGTGTCATTGTCCTGCGCCCTGTTGAACTCCTCATATACCGATTCCAGCTCAGTATGAAAAAGACGCAGGACAATTTCAGAGAATCTTTCCTTTTCTATTTTCAGCCATTTTTCAAGTTCGTTATTCGGAATATTATTTTTGTAAACCGTTTCATCAAACCAGGTATGAGCATTGGTTCCACTCGCTCCCAGAGAAGAGATTGCTTTGTCATACTCATTAGCAATGGCATATTGACTCGCTTCCTGGGAAACTTCATCAATCTTTTTATAGATTTCTCTTTTCTTCTCAGAGTCCTGTTCTGCCTTATGCTCTTCATACAATGCTGAGATCTGATCAAGAAGCTCTTTTTCCTTTTCCCAGTTCTGAGTTCCGATGTGAGAAGTTCCTTTAAACATCATATGTTCAAGGTAATGAGCCAAACCTGTATTATCAGAAGGGTCATTATTACTTCCTGTTCTTACGGGAATGAAGGTCTGTATTCTTGGAGCATCAAAATTCTGAGCAAGAAAAACCTTTAATCCATTTTTCAAAGAATAAATTCTGACGTTATTTTCGTCTTGGGTTACTGTAATATAGTCGTATTGGTTTTTATCTGTATGTACCGTTTCCTTATATTTTCTGTCTGTCATATATAAAACTCATTTCATTCCTTAGAAACCGGAATGCCTACAAATGTAAGGAATCAAAAAAAATATTGACTGCTTTTTATCATTATTACATCTATTGTCACATTTGAAAAGGTGAATCGTTCAACAGAAACTGTTTCCCAATCCCGTATACACTCATATATCTATAGTACATTCCTATATGGCATCACTACAATTTCATCCATCCAACTCTCAAGCCCTCATACTCTCATACTCTCTAATTCTCTAACTCTCACACTCTCCAACATTTTCAGGAGCTTTCTCCTGCTATCCATTCCTACT
>CBFQYI010000624.1:0-2444 GCA_965720825.1 uncultured Chryseobacterium sp.
ACTACAAGAGGCTCGTGAAATGACAAAAAAAATACTTGGAAATTTATAATTTTTGAGTCTTCATATTAACAAATAACATCAATAGCATAGGGCTTTAGCCCGATATAAAAAGAAAAAATACAAAAGGCTTTAGCCAAAACTTAATTTTAAATTTCGGCTAAAGCCAATTATATTACTCACAAAAGAAAACGGGCTTCCTTCGACAAGCTCAGGATTATAGCCCGTTGCTATTGATTTATTCTATACTTTTATTGATGTATTATTATGTACAAAAAACGGGCTCCCTTCGACTAACTCAGGATTACAGCCCGTTTATATTGAATTATTGAATTTTATATTACAATAAGTTTTCATCCACAAAATTCGGAAGCGTTACTTTAAGGTTCGGTTCTGCTTCCATCGCTCTTTTAATGGCGAAAACAGCCCCTTCGTTTCTTGCCCAGCTTCTTCTTGAGATTCCGTTGTTCACATCCCAGAAAAGCATGGATTTTAATCTTCTGTCGGCATCATCGCTTCCGTCAAGAAGCATTCCGAAACCTCCATTGATTACTTCTCCCCAGCCTACTCCACCACCATTGTGAATGGAAACCCAGGTAGCCCCACGGAAACTGTCTCCAATCACATTGTGAATGGCCATATCCGCAGTAAATCTTGATCCGTCATAAATATTGGAAGTCTCTCTGTAAGGAGAATCTGTTCCCGAAACATCATGGTGGTCTCTACCCAATACGACTGGTCCGATTTCTCCATTTCTAATGGCTTTGTTGAAGGCTTCAGCAATTTTCATTCTTCCTTCTGCATCTGCATAAAGGATTCTGGCCTGAGAACCTACCACCAATTTATTTTCCTGTGCTCCTTTGATCCACTGGATGTTGTCTTTCATCTGCTGCTGGATCTCTTCAGGAGAATTTTTTACCATTTCTTCCAACACAGCACAGGCAATATCATCCGTTTTCTGAAGGTCTTCCGGATTTCCGCTGGAACATACCCAACGGAACGGCCCGAAACCATAATCGAAACACATAGGTCCCATGATATCCTGTACATAACTCGGATATTTGAATTCTCTTCCTAATGTTGGATTTTCTGCCATTACATCAGCTCCGGCTCTGGAAGCTTCCAGTAAAAAGGCATTTCCATAATCAAAGAAATACGTTCCTTTCGCTGTATGTTTGTTGATGGCTGCTGCATGTCTTCTCAATGTTTCCTGAACTTTTTCTTTGAACAGTTCTGGGTTTTCAGCCATCATGGTATTAGATTCTTCAAAGCTTTGTCCTGCAGGATAATATCCACCTGCCCAAGGATTGTGAAGTGAAGTCTGATCTGATCCGATGTCGATTCTTACATCTTCCTGATCAAATTTCTCCCAAACCTCTACAATATTTCCAAGGTAAGCCAAAGACACGGTTTCTTTGTTAGCCTGCGCTTCTCTTACTCTTTTTACTAATGAATCAAGATCTTCATGAATTTCATTCACCCATTTCTGATCATGACGGATTTTTGTGATTTTCGGATTCACTTCTGCACATACGGTAACACAGCCTGCAATATTTCCTGCTTTTGGCTGAGCTCCACTCATTCCACCTAATCCTGAAGTAACGAAAAGTCCTCCTTTCGGTTCTTTTTTAATTTTTCTGAAAGCATTTAACACTGTAATCGTTGTTCCGTGAACAATCCCCTGAGGGCCGATATACATATAGCTTCCTGCGGTCATCTGCCCGTATTGGGTAACACCTAATGCATTGAATTTCTCCCAATCATCCGGTTTTGAATAATTCGGAATCATCATACCATTCGTTACCACAACTCTTGGTGCATCTTTATGAGACGGAAACAGTCCCATCGGATGTCCTGAATACATCACCAATGTCTGATCATTATTCATTTCCGACAGATACTTCATCGTCAACAGATACTGTGCCCAGTTTGAGAATACAGCTCCATTTCCACCATAAGTAATCAGTTCATGAGGGTGCTGTGCCACGGCATAATCCAGGTTATTCTGAATCATCAGCATAATAGCTTTAGCCTGCTCAGATTTTCCGGGATAGTCTGTGATAGGTCTCGCCTTCATTTCATAATCCGGACGGAAACGATACATATAAATCCTTCCGTAATCTTCCAGTTCCTGCTTAAATTCAGGAATCAATTCTGCGTGAAACTGAGGTTCAAAATAACGTAAAGCATTCTTCAATGCCAGTTTTTTCTCTTCTTCCCCTAAAATTTCTTTACGCTTTGGAGCATGGTTGATATTGGTCTCGTATGGTTTTGGTTGCGGCAGTTGATTAGGAATCCCCTGCTGGATCTGTTCTTGGAATGTCATATTACTATTTAAAGGTCTATGTTTTAAACAATGTTTGAAGTTTTAAAGATATTCAAAATAGGAAATATAGGCAAGGGAAGAATGGTTTAAAGTTTAAGGTTTAAAGTTTAAGGTTTAAGGT
>CBFQYI010000625.1:0-2441 GCA_965720825.1 uncultured Chryseobacterium sp.
CACTGATGGCTTTAATCACTTTTTCAACTCTGTTTTCCTGAATCAGGTTGATGCTACATCCTCCAAAGCCGCCTCCCATTATTCTTGCTCCCAATACTCCTTCCTGTTGTACTGTATTTTCCACTAAAAAATCAAGTTCATTACAGCTTACCTCAAATTCTGTTGAAAGCCCGGCATGGGTTTCTGTGAGGAGTGTTCCCAGATATTCAATATTTCCTTCTGAAATAGCTTTGGCAGCTATTTCCACTCTTCGGATTTCTTTCAACAGATAGAAACATCTTTTATATGAAATACTTCCCATTTCTTCTTTTACATGATCAAGCATCTCCAGCGTAACATCTCTGAATTTTTTGATTTCCGGGAAATTTTTTCTTAAAACTTTTTTTCCGTGTTCAACATCTTCACGTCTTTCATTATAACCTGATGTCAGATGACTGTGTTTTACACAGCTGTCAAAAAGCAGCAAGCTATATCCTTTAAGGCCTGCGTCTAAATATTGATGTTCAAGGGAATTACAGTCGAGCATAATTACTTTATCTTCCTTCCCGAAAACGGAGGCAAACTGATCCATAATTCCGCATTGAACTCCAGCAAAAGAATGTTCTGATTTTTGCCCGATCACCGCAATTTCTTTTTTAGTGAGATGAAGGTCAAAAAGTTCATTGAGGATATAGGCAAAACCACATTCAAGGGCTGCCGAAGAAGAAAGTCCTGATCCCATCGGAATGGTACTGCTGAAGACAATTTCCATTCCGCAAAACTGAGTTTCAGGCTTCTGCAACTGGCTGAAAACACCCAGAATATAGTTCATCCACATTTGCTGTACAGGTTTTACCTCTATTGTGATATCAAATGTATATTCTTCTCCGAGGTCTTTGGCTATTATGGTACAAAAATTAGACTGTGGCAGCTTGCGGACAGCAAAACAAATGTATTTATCTATGGCAGCAGGAAGCACAAATCCATCACTATAGTCTACATGTTCACCGATAATATTAATTCTCCCGGGAGAAAGGAAGATGTGTTCAGGCTCTGCTTGGAATTCGGTCCTAAACTTTTGTATGGTTGGGTTGATTAACTGTTTCTGCATATCAATCTTATCTGATCAACAGATCTGGGGTGATCTAAATTATAAAACTACTGAATTTATAACAGAGAAGTTATACTTTTCTGCCCAATCTTATTTCATTTTTTGTGAATCTTTAATAAACTGGTCTAACCCTGAATCTGTCAACGGATGTTTGAGTAAAGATAGTATCGGAGCCAGCGGACAAGTCACAACATCAGCGCCAATCTTTGCACAATTAACAATATGCATGCTGTGTCGGACAGAAGCAGCCAGAATCTGCGTCTGAAAACCATAATTGTCATAGATCATTCTGATTTCTGATATCAGCTGAAGACCATCTGTTGAAATATCATCCAGTCTTCCCAGAAACGGAGAAACGTAGGTGGCTCCGGCTTTGGCAGCCAGCAAGGCCTGGCCCGATGAGAAAACAAGAGTACAATTGGTCTTTATTCCTTTTTCAGAAAAATACCTGATGGCTTTAATCCCATCCTTAGTCATAGGAACCTTTACAACAATCCTTGGATGTAATGCAGCAAGTTCCTCTCCTTCTCTAATCATTTCTTCAAAAGTAATTCCCAATACTTCAGCACTTATATCCCCATCCACAATATTACAGATTTCAAGGTAATGATGATGTATATTCTGTTTTCCAGAGATCCCTTCTTTCGCCATCAATGAGGGATTAGTAGTTACTCCGTCCAGTACTCCAAGGGCATGGGCTTCTTCTATCATCGCCAGATTGGCGGTATCAATAAAAAATTTCATAGATATTATTGCTTTTATAAGTGTTAAATTTACACTTATATTTTAATAAAACCTCATGTAAATTTATTTTTTGCTAATTTTCAAAAAAACTATTCCATGAAATAATTAAATTCTTTTCTGTACTGAGAAGGATTTTTTTGAATATACTCTTTGAAAGTTTTATTAAAATAACTGAAATTATTGAACCCGGATTCAAAGCAGACTTCTGTAATACTCAAAGGCTGTTCTGCCAGAAGCTTTAAAGCATGTGTAATCCTATACTCATTTACAAAACGGGTAAAAGTTTTATTGGTAATTTTCTTAAAATAGCGGCAGAAAGATGGTACTTTCATATTGGCTAGACCAGCCACTTCTTCCAGGGTAATGGATTCTTTAAAATGATCTTTGACGTAGTTAAATATAACATTGATTCTTTCGTTGTCTTCAACCTGAGTCTGAAGATAATATTTCCCTGCATTTAAGATTCTGTACTCCTGAGTAGCGGACAGTTCATCTAATATTTTCAGGAATCTGCAAAGTCTATCCAAAGAAGAAGCTTCATGCATTTCAATAATATCTTTTCCTATTGCTTTTTTCACCTCTTCTCCAAATACGATTCCTGCCTTAG
>CBFQYI010000626.1:0-2441 GCA_965720825.1 uncultured Chryseobacterium sp.
GGGTGCCGTCGTTGTTTTTAAATTCAAGTTTGATCTGATTAAAAGAAGAGAACAGGGTGTTCATATCAATCTCACCGTTTTCATTCAGACAATGCTGCAAAGCATACCAGGTAACTCCTCTGTAAAGCGCTCCTGTATCCATATGAATAAGTCCCAGTTTATCAGCAATGACTTTAGAGATAGAACTTTTTCCGGTAGACGAGTACCCATCGATAGCAATTACAGGTTTTTTCATACTGCAAATTTCAAGATTTTTTTTAGAAAATCAAGAAGAAGTAAGAAATTTTCGGAATAATTAAGAAATTTCCAGTCAGGAAGATTATTCTCCTCTGTGGCTGGAAAGGTCCATGGAAATTCCTATCTGATTGACATTTGAAGAGTTGTGATATCTTACATGCGCATAATCAATACGGAATCTGGAAACTTTAACTCCAAATCCTGCAGAAAGTCCTGAGAAGTTTCTTTGATCGGCAACAGCCAGTTCATTTCCTCTTTTTACATTATATCCGAGCCTGATATTGAAATTCTTTTCAGGAAACAATTCTGCTCCCAATGAAAAGTGGTCTGCGATTTTTCTGCCGGCACCTACTTTCTGCCCTTCCAGATTCTCTTCTGAAGAAATATCAAACTTCTGAAGATCATGGGCTGTAATCGTGATAGCAAGAGGGAAGTTTTTGATGATTTTGGTATATCCCAGATCAACCCTGAACGGAAGATTTTCTCTTGTTCCGTTAAAAGATTTCAGCTGAAACCCAAAATTTCTCATTACAAGAGAAACGACTTCTTTATTCTTTTTATTATGATAGGTAATTCCCGCTGTTCCTGAGATGGCGGAAGAAGTATAGTTGTCAATTTTTGAGGTGATGAAATTAAGTCCTCCACCAATCGTCCAGTCTTCTTCAAACTGGTAGGCATAGCCTGCGCCAATGGCTACATCTGAAGCTTTGAATTCTCCGTTTTCAAAACCGCTTTCATCCGTTCTCGGAATACTTCCATAGCTCATATACCTTGCATTGATCGTAGCCATGTGGCCATTCTCAAAATCTTTGGCATAAGCAATCGTTCCGTATTTCGAATCGGCAAGGTAAGCCGTTGCGTTTACAGAAAGCTGTTTATCAGAATCTTTATTTAACAGGGCAGGGTTTGCAATAGCAAAGGAAACATCATAATCTCTTACCGAAATTGCATCGCCACCCAAAGCAGCTTGTCTTGCAGATACAGGTACATTTAAGAACGGATAAACGTTTGTTCCTGTTTGCGCATAAGAAACAATTCCTGATAGAAATAATGAAAAAATGATAATTTTCTTCAACTCAATTTATAATTAATGCAAAAATAATCCTTTTTCGTACTTTTCAAAATATTTCTTACATTATTTCTATTTAAATATTTTTCTTTTATCAATATCATTAATGATTATATTTGCAAAATCAAATTCCGGGGAAACCCGTACTAATAAAAAGTTACTTAAAAATAAAAGATGAAATATAAAAGAATCCTTCTGAAACTGAGCGGTGAGGCCTTAATGGGAAACAGACAATACGGTATTGATACTGAAAGATTGCAGGAATATGCAGCTGAGATCAAAAAAGTAGTTGAAAAAGGCTGTGAAGTAGCGATCGTGATTGGAGGAGGAAATATCTTCCGTGGTGTTGCAGGAGCTGCAAAAGGAATGGACAGAGTGCAGGGAGATTATATGGGAATGCTTGCTACTGTTATCAATGGTATGGCTTTACAGGGAGCATTGGAAGATGCAGGAATCAAAACAAGACTTCAGTCTGCTATCGAAATGGATAAAGTAGCTGAACCTTTCATCAAAAGAAGAGCGGTAAGACACCTTGAAAAAGGAAGAGTAGTAATCTTCGGAGCCGGAACAGGAAACCCTTATTTTACAACTGATACAGCGGCTACATTAAGAGCCATCGAAATTGGAGCTGATGTAATCTTAAAAGGAACAAGAGTAGACGGAATCTACGACAGCGATCCGGAGAAGAACGTTAATGCTGTAAAATACAACTCATTATCTTTCGATGAAGTATTTGAGAAGAATCTTAAAGTAATGGATATGACTGCATTCACATTAAGCCACGAAAATAAATTACCAATCATTGTATTCGATATGAACAAAGATGGGAATTTAGAAAAAATCGTAGACGGAGAAAATGTAGGTACTTTGGTTAATTTATAATCAAGATAAGCCCTAAAAAATATAAAAACACCTGTTACAGTAATTGTGGCAGGTGTTTTTATTTTAACACTAATCTTAATTATTTATCCGCACTGGCATTTTGTGTGACATTTTCTTTTTCAACTAAAGTGTAATGGGACAAAATCCATTCAAGGATCTGATTTATTATTTTTATAACCATCTCAGATTCTGTAACAGCAGTTACTCCCGGTACCAGATTTAAAACGGCCGGTTTGGATAATGGCTGTGGTAA
>CBFQYI010000627.1:0-2437 GCA_965720825.1 uncultured Chryseobacterium sp.
TCTTAGTACCAAACCGAACCAGGCTACGGAAGAGGCAAATTTAAAATCCGGACTTACTGAAGATTTATCTTCTTTTTTAATCACTTTAGTTATCTCAATACTTTTGTCTCCATCAGGTTTTTTATACCTGAATTTTACCGTTGCCATTTCATCTCCAAAGTTCTTCTTCTTAGAAATTTCAGAGTATTTCAATTTTGTTTCTTTAGGAAGAAATTCAGAATCTACGTTGGCCGGAATAACTTCATATAAAGCAGTTACTGTATGTCCGCTTCCTAGTTCTCCTGCATCAATCTTATCATTCACAAAGTCTTCATTTCTCAGTTTTCTGTTTTCATAACCGATCAGTCGGTATGATTTTACATATTTGGGATTAAATTCAATCTGCACTTTTACATCTTTAGCAATGGTATAAATATTTCCTGCAAATTCTCTTCCCAGAAATTTATTGGCTTCCTGCATATTATCAATATAGGCATAATTTCCATTTCCTTTGTCCGCCAGAATTTCCATGGTATTGTCTTTGTAATTTCCCATTCCATAGCCAAGGCAGGTAAGGAAAATCCCGGTTTTCCTTTTTTCTGTGATCAACGTTTCAATATCGGTTGTAGAAGAAGCTCCCACATTAAAATCACCGTCTGTTGCCAGAACAACTCTGTTATTTCCTCCTTTGATAAAATTTTCCTTTGCCAGCTTATAAGCCAATTCAATTCCTGCTCCTCCTGCTGTACTTCCTCCTGCCTGAAGATTATCTAAAGCTTTAATGATCTTGTCTTTTTCTCCTGCTGATGTAGGGGGGAGTACCATTCCTGCATTTCCGGCATAGACTACAATTCCTACTTTATCTTTAGGTCTGAGCTGGTTCAGCAAAACTTTAAGAGAAGACTTCAGCAAAGGCAGTTTATTTTCCCCACTCATTGAACCTGAAACATCAATAAGAAAGACAATATTGGATGCAGGCAGACGATCCATCGGAATATTTTTCCCCTGAAGTCCTATTTTAAGCAGTTTATGTTTAGGATTCCATGGAGATTCACTGTATTCTGTATTAATTGAAAAAGGATCGCCATTGGCAGGTTGGGGATAATCATACTTAAAATAATTAATCATCTCCTCTACCCTCACTGAATTTTTATCAACTTTAGCTCCATAATTAATCATTCTTCGGACATTGGAATAAGAAGCATTGTCTACATCAATAGAGAATGTAGAAACAGGTTGATTACGGGTTAATTCAAATGCATTTTCAACTAACGCTGCATATTCTTCATTGTTATAATCAATGTCCTGATCAGCTTTTTTTGTAGTCTTTTTAACATTTTTTTTGTCACCAACCTGATGGTCATACACTCTTCCTGATTCATGGAATACAGCTGATCTTGTGCTTGATACCTCCATTGCTACAAGTGACTTCGGTTTTGGGCAGCCATTATATTCCGGCGTTCCCGGAACCGTAGGACAGGCATCGTCTTTATCCAAAACACCATCTCCATCTGTGTCCGGCCATGGACAGCCATTATTTTCAGGAGGTCCTGCCACTGCAGGACATGCGTCATCTTTATCAATAACACCATCCCCATCCGACTCTACCCACGGACAACCTTCATTTTCTACCGGACCGGCAATATCAGGACATTTATCTAATTGATTAGGAATTCCATCCTGATCTTTATCTTTCCTGACACTATAAGTCTTGGGTTCGTTGGCTGTTTCAGTATTTTTTTGAGTTTTACAGATTGTCAATGCAACAAGCCCAAGCATGGTTATTACTATTTTTTTCATCTTTTAAAATTTCGACAGGAAATTATTAAAATTAATTCAAACCTCAATAATTATTAAATAAAAGGTATTTCTTTGAATATAGAGAAGAGATTTCCGAAGAAATCTCTTCTTTTAAAAATCACTTTTGAATTGTTTTATAGCTCTCTATCAGCCTTATAAATTCTGAACGATAGCCTTCCTGATCTTTACTTTTCCCTTGTTGAGCAAGATTTTCAATATCAGAAAGATCTTTTTTCGTAATGAGTTCTGAGTTTCTTAGTACCAAACCGAACCAGGCTACGGAAGAGGCAAATTTAAAATCCGGACTTGCAGAAGATATTCTGTTATCTGTATTTTTAACAACTTGGCTTATTTCACGACTGGTATCACCGTCTGGCTTTTTATATCTGAATTTAATCGTTGCCAGTTCCTCTCCAAATTCTGTCGATGAAGTATTCCGGGTATATTTCAGATGACTTTCTTTAGGAACGAAATCCGATTTTACATCTGCTGGAATCACCTCATACAAGGCTGTAACAGTATGCCCGCTTCCGAGTTCTCCAGCATCTATTTTATCATTTGCAAAGTCTTCATTTTTCAGTTTTCTATTTTCGTAACCAATCAGGCGATATGATTTTACATATTCAGGATTAAACTCAATCTGGATTTTTACATCTTT
>CBFQYI010000628.1:0-2433 GCA_965720825.1 uncultured Chryseobacterium sp.
TGATATCCATCACCAGGGGATCTTTTTTTACCCCATTCAAGATTACTTACAGTGAAAAGGTTAGGGTTTGTCAGATAAGCATTATCAATCTGTCCTATTTTATTTCTTGTTGTATTGATACTTCCTCCTAACGTAAAATCTAAAGAGAAAGACTCACTTATTTTAGGACTACCGATAAGCAACACGTCCCCATATGTAGAAGAGTTCTCATATGTATTTTTAAGGATTCTTCCATTAATCCCTTCATTAACAGCCAGTAAAGTAGGTGCTGAAAAAGCAGCAATATCACGCTGACTGTCTGAAATATTCCAGCTATAATTTCCTCTCACTCTTGCCGTTAACCAGGGATTGATCTGGTAAGATAATGAAAGCGCTCCATAGGTATTTTTATTGCTTACAGTAACCGGATTACGGTTTAAAATCCAATAAGGGTTCTGTGTTGGCGGATTTCCTTTAAAACTTCCATCCGGATTAACCTCCCACCAGTTTTGAGCTGGCAAAAATCTTTCTTTATTTAAAAAAGTATAATTATCAGGACCATACTGATCAAAATCGACTCCTCTTGGCAGCCAATACAAACTCGTCAAAGGAGAAAAAGAAGCTCCGGGAGTCTGTCTGTTCTTACTTTCCTGTAATGATCCGATGAAATTGGCATCCAATGTTAATTTATCATCCAGAAACTTACTTGAATTCCTGAAAGAAACATTATACTGATCAAAATAAGACATAGGAACCACTCCTTTGTTGGTGGTGTTCCCGATAGAGAAATAGCTTGTTGATTTTTCATTTCCTGACTGGAAAGAAAGACTGTTTACCCATGTAGTTCCTGTCTGCAGAAAATCTTTAAGGTAATCCTTGGAAGCTCCTTTTGCTCCCCAGCTTTCTGTTGACTGTCCCGGCTGTGATCCCGATACAGAAGGGTCATAAGACAGATAACTATGCTGTAGTTTTGGAAGGCTATACGCTCTGTCTACTGTAAGGCTGGAACTGTAAGTAATTGAGCTTTTCCCTGCACGTCCTTTTTTAGTCGTAATCAGGATAGCCCCGTTACCTCCTGCAGAACCGTACAATGCAGAAGCAGAAGCTCCTTTCAGGAAGTTGATGCTTTCAATATCATCAGGGTTTATGGAGCTCAGTACATCTCCCGGATCCGGCATATTGGAATACTGTCCGATATCTGCAGATTTTCCTGTTCCGTTTATAATAGGAATTCCATCAATTACATACAGTGGCTGTGCACTGTTGACAGACTTATCTCCTCTCATCACCACCCTTACGGAGCTACCTACACCATTGGTTCTGTTGATCTGTACGTTGGAAACTTTTCCATTGATAGAATTTAATAGATTGGGAGTTTTCACTTCTGTAAGCTCATCTCCACCAATCTGCTGACTGGAATATGTCAAAGAGCGGGCCTGCCTTTTTATCCCCAAAGAGGTGACCACGACCTCCTCAATACTGGTTGTCTTCGTAGTGTCGGCCGCTTTTTTCTCCTGTGCATTCGCAGTAAGTGAAAAAACGAACAGCACGGGTATAACTGCTTTTCTCAAAAGGTAAAGATTCGTTAGATTTAATTGAGAATCAGTGACATTACTTTATTTTTTAATACAAAAAAAATTATTGTTTTTTCAGCAAAATTTTGCCGTTTATGTATTAAATAATTTAAAGTTTTGTTAAGATTTAATTCACATTCACAAATCTAAATTTTGTTGCCAGTCTGATATAATACTATTTTATCATAAAACGATATTATTTTTTCAGCAATCAAATTTAAAAGCTATTAACACTTTAAATATCAACAAAATACAACACATCCCCAACAATTAAAAAAAGGGGATTTATTCGGATATTTTAACAAAATAAAAGTAGATTTCTATACAGAATTTTAGTGCAATAGATAAGGTGCAAAAAAAGAAAAAGTAATTTTTTAATCCAAATTATTCAATCTTTTTAACTCCTTTAAACTGCTCTTTAAATTCAGTTGGAGTTGTCTTTTTAATGGACTTAAATACTTTGTTGAAATTGGCAATATTATTAAATCCGGCTTCAAAAGCAATTTCAAAAACCGTAAGATTTTTTTCCATCAGCCAACGTGCAGCATAACTTATTCTTATCTCATTAAGATAATTAACAAATGTTTTCCCTGTCCTTTTTTTGATAAATCTGTTAAACGTCACATTACTCATATTCACCAATGATGCTACATTATCCAGCGTTATTTTGTTTTCAAAATTTTTATGAACAAAATCATGAACAACCTTCATTTTATCATTATCTGCAAAAGACTCAAGTTCAATACTATATGACGACAAAAGTGTTTTATTTTCTGCTACAGCCAATTCATTCAGAATTTTCATAATTTCTATAAAAGATTCAAAGCTGTTCATCTTGGAAAGATTGAGAAACGAATCTTTTAGTTTCTCAGCCGTTTCT
>CBFQYI010000629.1:0-2431 GCA_965720825.1 uncultured Chryseobacterium sp.
CACTGTTTCCATAAGAAATAGGCGGCTGCTATCAATAATAAAAGCGGAAGCAACCATTTCCAGATTGAACCTCCGCCTTGATTATCGTTGTTATTATTAAATTGTTCTCTTATTTCTCTTGCTCCTTCAGAAACATTTTCTCTTGCTGTAGCTACACCTTCAGAGATGTTATCTTTAGCAGTAGAAGTTACCGAAGAAACAGTTTCCTTAGCCTGACCAAACCAATTTTCAGCTCCTAATCCAAAGGAAGCTAAAGAAAGACCTGCCGGCAGTAAAGAAGAAATAATGCCTTTCTGATCATTCAGTAAGCTGGAAATACCTGAAGCGCCCAAATTATTGTCTGCTGCATATTTTCCAACAGTACCTACTGTAGCTCCAGTCACCAGGTTTAACAAAGAACCTGCAGTGGTATTGCTGACTCCTGAAAAACTGGCAATAGAATTGACTAATCCACTTACTTTATCTCCAAAAATGGAAGACAACAAGTTTGAAATAATAGGACTGCTGGACGAACCACCTAATAAATTTCCTAAAATTCCACTTGAAGAGGCTTGTGTAATAGCATCCACAACGCCAGGCTTATCTGCATTATTGGCCAATCCACCTACTACAGCAGGTAATAATCCGCCAATTGCTTTAGAAATACCGGATTCACTTTCCCCAAACTGCGATGCAGCCTGAGAAACCAAAGCGGGACCTAATTGTCCTTTAATTAAATCAATGACATTTAAAGACATAATAATAAATTTTTTTGATTAATGTTGAGATAAATTTAAACAAAAATCCGTCCAAATGTCACTTTTTTTGAATATTTCTTTAAAAATTAACGATTTTTTTCTAAATCGTTAAAATTTTTAATAAGCTTTTGCAAATAACACACGTCTTTTAGATGGTTTCCCTGAAATTAAAGAAATTCCTTCTTCTACGTCATTATCCAGAGGAATACATCTGATCGTAGCCTTCGTTTCATCCTTGATTTGCTCCTCTTCTTCAGCTGTTCCATCCCAGTGAGCATAGATGAATCCACCCTTCTCTTCCAGAACTTTTTTGAATTCTTCATAAGTATCTACTTTCGTGATATTATTTTTTCTGAATTCAAATGCTTTATTATAAATATCCTGCTGAATAGTTTTCAATAGCTCTTCAATATAAGAATCAAGTCCTTCGATAGAACGAACTTCTTTAGTCAAGTTGTCTCTTCTCGCAATTTCTACAGATTTATTTTCAAGGTCTCTTGGTCCCATAGCGATTCTTACAGGAACTCCTTTCAATTCATATTCTGCAAATTTCCATCCTGGTTTATTCTGAGTGTCATTGTCAAACTTCACAGAAATTCCTTTTGCTCTCAGTTTAGCCTGAATATCCAAAGCCACTTCACTGATTTGTTCCAGTTGCTCTTCTCCTTTAAAGATAGGAACAATCACCACCTGAATTGGAGCAAGGGTAGGAGGTAATACCAACCCGAAATCATCAGAGTGCGTCATAATTAAAGCTCCCATCAGACGGGTAGAAGTTCCCCATGATGTTGCCCATGCGTGTTCAATTTTCCCTTCTTTGTTGGTGAATTTTACATCAAATGCTTTTGCGAAATTCTGGCCTAAGAAGTGAGATGTTCCAGCCTGTAAAGCTTTTCCGTCCTGCATTAGCGCTTCAATACAATAAGTTTCATCAGCACCTGCAAATCTTTCAGAAGGAGTTTTCAATCCTTGAATTACCGGCATTGCCATAAAGTTTTCTGCAAAATCTGCATATACTTTATTCATTTTTTCTGCTTCTTCAACAGCTTCATCTTTTGTAGCGTGAGCGGTGTGACCTTCCTGCCATAAAAATTCGGCGGTTCTCAGGAAAAGACGTGTTCTCATTTCCCAACGAACAACATTTGCCCATTGGTTGATCAGTATCGGTAAGTCTCTGTAAGACTGAATCCAGTTTTTGTAGGTATTCCAGATAATTGCTTCTGAAGTAGGACGAACAATAAGTTCTTCTTCCAGTTTTGCATCCGGGTCTACAATCAGTTTGGATGGATTGTCCGGATCGGTTTTTAACCTATAGTGGGTAACAACAGCACATTCTTTTGCAAAACCTTCTGCATTTTTTTCCTCAGCCTCAAACAAGCTTTTGGGCACAAAAAGCGGGAAGTATGCGTTAACGTGACCTGTTTCTTTGAATTTTTTATCCATTTCATCACGCATTTTTTCCCAGATCGCATAGCCATACGGTTTGATCACCATACATCCACGCACGCCTGAGTTTTCAGCTAAATCAGCTTTTACAACCAGCTCATTATACCATTTGCTGTAATCTTCGCTTCTTGAGGTTAATTTTGCCATTATTTTTTTAAATTTTTTTAACTTTTGTACATTATTGTTATCTAAAAATAAAAATCTATTTTTGATAGATTTTTTTACCAGTATTTTGGTACATTTTTGGT
>CBFQYI010000630.1:0-2430 GCA_965720825.1 uncultured Chryseobacterium sp.
ACAGGGCCGGAAGAGTCAATCGGGATTGCATCTCGGAAAATTCTCCAATGGAATTACAACGATGCAAAATTATTATGCACCGCAAATGAATGCCCATACAAAAGGAAGCAATGTCGCAATTTCAGAATAATTGATCAACATAGAAAACTGTAGTAAATTTTTTACTGCAGTTTTTTGTTTCCGATTTTCAATAAAAATAGAATTAAATCGAAAAATCAAACAATTGTTTAATTTTGGAATGGTTTTTGGAATTAATATAGTATCAATTAAAAAAATTATTAAAAGATGAAATTTTCTAAAACTTTAATCACAGGATTAGTATTAATGGCTGGAATAAATGCTTTCGCACAAAAGAAAGCAGAAAAGTTTGAAAAACTGCAGATTGAAATGTTCCCAAAAGCAAAAGAAGGATATAAGCAAGTATATATTCAGCTTCCCGTAGCAAAAAACGAAAACGATTTAAAAGTTGAACTTTTTGTAGGCGCTGAAAAAATGTTAGACTGTAACAATTATTTCTTAATGGGAGAAATGAAAACTCAGGATCTTCAGGGATGGGGATACAACTATTATGAAGTAGAATCTAAAGGGGAAACAGCAGGAACACTAATGGGTTGTCTGGATAAAAAGCAGACTAAAAAGTTTGTAACACTAAAACCTGAAATCGTAAGATATAACAGTAAACTTCCATTGGTATTCTATGTACCAAAAGATATCGAAGTTCGTTACAGAATTTTACGTCCTGATGCAGCCATGAAAAAAGCAGTTCAAAAATAAATAAGCTTATTATAATGATACAGAAAACTCCTCACAGCAATGTGGGGAGTTTTCGTTTGTAATTAAATATTTTTCTCGCATATTTTGCTGATTGTACAGATTATTCATTCCTCAAGCCTATCTACTCTGTTTGTCATTCCGCAGGAATCCAAACTCTAGATTGAGAATGTGATTAAAAAGACGATCATGATAGAAGGTTCAGTTTTAAGTTTTGGCTAAAGCCGTCGGAAATTTAGTTCTTATTAAACAGCTCCCTTCGACTAAGCTCAGGATAATAATCCGTTCCTATTGAATTGATTAGTTTGGGTAGAGTTTTCTCGAATCCCTTTGCGAACATCGTTATTCTTTCAAAGCCTGTCCATCCAGTTTGTCATTCCGTAGGAATACAACCTCCAAAATTCAAAATAAAATATACAGCATGTTTTCACATAAAATATTGTTTTACCCCTTTTATTTCCTCAAAAAAACAAAATAAAAAGAGGGTGAAAAAAGTAGAGTTAAATATTTTTTCGCAGTTTTTTTAAGTTTTAATTAACATTTAAACGAATCATCCAAAACTTTATCTTATAAGGGTTTAAAATTAAACATATTTTAAACTTACTTTAAATTCACTACCTTGTTGAATTATCTTTAAGGATTTTAACAATTTTTGCATTATATTTGTTATAAACATAAACCATGAAAAACAATTTATTGATTTTTACGTTTAGTTTTTTTGCTTTCCCCGCTTTTGGCTGGGCACAGTCTGCGCCGGATTTTAAAGAACTTCTGGATAGTGCTATGGTTCGGGATTCGAACCTTAAAATGCAGATTACCCAAAACAAACTTACCGATCTTGACGAACACAAACTGAAGGATGTCTTTCTTCCAACCCTGGAACTAAGTGGTAAAGCCGGCTATCTCAATGGAACAGCAAGACTGACGTCCCCTGAATTCAATCTCGCTCCCTTTATCAATATTCCGGAAGGGACTTTCAACAATAATTTCAATGTATCAGGATTTTCCGGTATTGCCAAAGCAGATGCCAAAATGCTTCTGTATTCAGGAGGAAAGGTGAAGTACATGAAAAAAGCGGTGGAAGAAAAGAAAAAGTCTGAAGATATCCTTTTGGAAAAAACAAAAGATGAGGTGATTGCCACTATTTCTAAAGCGTATGATCAATTAGCCTTAATTCATCAGTCTAAAAAAGTACTGGATGAAAGTAAAAAAAGACTGGATATCAACAGGAAAACAGCTGATAAAGCGCTTGGTTATGGTTTGATAACGCCTTATGACCATAAGAAAATTGAGCTGGCACAAGCTACTTTAGATGCTAAAATGGTAGAATATGAAGGAAAAAAAGAACTGCTTCTTACCCAGCTTTATATTTTGACAGGGATTCAAAGAGAAAGGCTCAGAATGATTGATCCTGTATTATCTCCTGTCGAATTGCTGGCTGCAGAAAAAGGGATTGAACAGAGAGCAGAAATCCGGGCTCTGGAACATGGAATTAGTGCTGCAGATTATAAAATAAAAGCAGAAAGAACATGGATGATTCCTAAAGTACAGCTGATGGCTTCTGCCTATTATATCGGATTGTACGGGAACAGGATAAAGTCCTCAGAAAACATCATTCCCGCAGTTCCAATTCTTGGATATGAAGGGAAAAAGCTAGAC
>CBFQYI010000631.1:0-2411 GCA_965720825.1 uncultured Chryseobacterium sp.
AGAAACCTCTAATTATCATTTTGAATCTTTTTCGGAAGAGCATTTTGTGGGACTAACTTATCAGGGGGTAAAATCGGTTTCAAAACTGACAGGAGAGTATAATTTTACCAATCTTTGTGCAGCGGCAAGTTTAGGACTTCATTTTGGAATCAGCTTTGAAAAAATAAAACTTGCGTTGGAACTCTACACCCCAACAAATATGAGATCTCAGGTAGTGAAAAAAGAGGGGAGAACTTTGGTTCTGGATACGTATAATGCCAATCCAAGTTCTATGAGTGCTTCTTTGAATAATTTTATCAGTTTTGAAGGCAGTAAAACCATTATTATTGGAGATATGCTGGAATTGGGTGATGAAAGTGAGAAAGAGCATCAGAATATCTTAAAACTGGCTCAGGATCTTCATTTCAATGAGATTATTACGGTTGGAAAACATTTTAAAGCTGTGAATGCTTCAAACCTTGCTTTTGAAAATACAACAGAATTAATGGAATATTTAAAACAGAATACAATTCAGTCTGAAAACATATTGTTGAAAGGATCCAGAGGAATTGCTCTGGAGAAGGTGATCGACTTTATTTAAAGTAAGGAAGCTGGAAGTAGGGAGAGGGAAGTTCTTGAAGACAAGCAACGAGTATTCTCTTTTTATATCATTTTATAAATTTTCATTGTTAAAATGATCACCAGAAAACGAGGGTTGCTGGATCATAAATTCCAGCTTCACTCTTCCAACTTCCAGCCTTCTTACTTATTTCTTCGAATCCCAGAATTCTTTTACAATCAGTTTGATATTTTTAAAAGTACTCGGGAACACTTCATTTTCAATTTCTGAGGTAGTTTTCCAGGCAACTTCGGTGATACCTTCTTCTATTTGCGGTTTGGAAGTATCTTCGCCGTCAAAATTCATTTCAAACCAATGCGTGCATTTTAAGATTTTCTCTCCATTTCTTTCTACATAGATATGGTAAGTGGTATTGATGAATTGTACAAGTTCAACATTGCTCAAACCTGTTTCTTCCTCTATTTCTCTTACTGCAGACTCTTCTCTGGATTCTCCTTTTTCCATTTTACCCTTAGGTAGATCCCATTTACCTAATCTTTTGATGAAAAGAATTTTACCTTCAGGATTATTAACAAGACCTCCGGCAGCCTCTATAATTCTGAATAGCTTTTGAAACTCCTGCCAGATTTCTTCCAAATTCTCTCCATACACATTCAGTTCCTGCACAGAAGTATTCTCCAAAAGATCCAATGCGATCTCTAAAGTTGTATAATTTTCGTATCCAAGCTTTTTTTCAATTTCTTCAGGATGCTTAGATATTAATAATTTTTTTTCGTTGACAAAAACTTTATACATTTGTAATAGTTAAGAATTTAAATACAAAAATAAAAAATGAATTTAGAAGGACGAAAGATTATTGTCAATAAATCATCTAAAGAACTTACCGAGTTGCTTAAATCACCTGAAAATTATAAAGATTTTATGCCGGATGGTCTTCAGAAATTTGAAACAAGAGATAACGGATTTAAATTTGGATTACAGGGAATGCCTGAAATCGCTTTAAAAATAGATGAAGTAGATGATCAGAAAGCTGTTTTAAGATCTGCAAGTTCAAGTCTGGACTTCTCATTAACAGCTACACTAAACCCGATCAGTGAAAACCAGACTGAGGTTCAGATGTTATTTGAAGGGAAATTCAATCCATTCATCAAAATGATGGTAGAAAAGCCTTTACAGAACTTTATCAATACGCTTACCGATAAAATCGAAGCTTATAAATAATAAAAACCTTCATTGTGAAGGTTTTTTTATTTTTTACAGGAAAGTTTGACTAGTCCTAAGTAATATTAATTCTAAGAAAGTAGTTTTGTTAGAATATTTCGCTTTCTTTCATAGGTAATTATATCATACATATTATGAGAATTGAAAAAATTAATCATTCTATCCCGGAAGTGCAACAAAAGATCAACTATTTTTTAAATATTTTAACAGGTAAGTCCGGCAATGTACCATCCGAACAGCTTGATGCTATTTTGAAAAGTTCTAATACCCATCTTTTCTTTGTATTTAATGAATAAAATACAGCTGTAGGAATGATAACTTTGGTAATTTACAATACTTGTCTAGGAAAAAAAGCATGGGTGGAAGATGTTGTAATAGATAATATATACCAGGGACAAGGTTTTGGACGAATGATTATGGAATTTGTGATTGAATTTGCCAGATTTGAAAAGGTGAATATTCTGATGTTGACCAGCAAACCGGGCAGAATAGCTGCAAATAGTTTGTATCAAAAAATAGGATTCGAACAAAAAGAAACAAATGTTTACCAGATAATATTCTAAAGATAACCAATGATTTCTATAGAAAAATTTCCTAAAATAGATGCTCATTTTCATGCTACTTTTCAAGA
>CBFQYI010000632.1:0-2400 GCA_965720825.1 uncultured Chryseobacterium sp.
GCTTTGTTCTGTATAAAGAGTCACCAGATACTCTCCAGGTTTTTTATAGGAATAGATGGTGAATTTATCCTTAGCATCTGTATTTCCAGACTCGCCGAATTTCCATGCAAACTGTTTTGCATCAGAAACAGCACGGAAAGTCACATTTTCATTTTGCATCGCCTGGCTCACAGCTTCGATAGTCGTTTTTGACGTTGCCGTATCTTTTGGTTTCTGAACGCTTCTTGCGCCTACCATTACAGGGAAAGATTTCGTGTACTTGTTGTCAACGATCAAACTTACCTGATAATACCCTGGTTTATTGTAGAAGTGAATACCACTGTTTTTATCTGAAGTTGTTCCATCTCCGAAATTCCATCTTTTGGTTTTCGCAAACTGGGTTTTATCTTCGAATAAAAGTGTGTCTCCTACCGCCAATGAAGACGGATAAACCACCCCAACAATATCATCGGCTGAGTGTATTACCTTTTTCTGCAGCCACAGAGCAACCAATGCTGCGATCAGCAAAGTTGCAATAACACCGATAATAATGTTTTTCTTGTTCTTTTGAAAATAATTCATAGTTAGTAATTGTGATGTGTTTTATTTAAAGTTCCTAGTATTTATTGCTTACTGCATTCTTGCTTTCAGATCCTGCTCGCGCTGATAGAGCTTATTCTGCTTATCTTTAAATCCGATTCTGCATTCATCTACCTGTTTCTGGAAAATTTTAATGTCTTCAGAGGTTGTTGAAATGACTTTTTTGTCATCAAAATACATTTTATAAAATTTTGCGATCTGTGGATAGGCATCTTTACGGATGTCCACAACGTCAGTACTATTAAAATAGCTGTTAAGGTCGTTAACACCCAGCTGGATATTGTTTTCGATAAAAGGCTGGGGTCCGTCATCAGTAAGTTTGGTGATCATGGTATACGTACTGTCCATGATAGGAAGAACAACTTTCTGGTGTTGTTCAAATTCTGCTTTCTGCTCAAGATTCTGAATTCCTCTTACATCTTCATCAGAAAAAGGAGATACAAATCCTTTTAAAAAGATCACTCCCAAAAATAACATTGCAGTTACCAGCATCAGTATCAAATAAAAAAACTGATAATGCCTTTCTTTCTTAGATAATGTGATTTGTCCTTGCATATCTTTTCTTTTTATCTTCTTCTTTTACTTCCCGTGAAATTTCTTGTGGGGTCTTTTCTCAGTTCATTATTGGTCACTTTGATCTTACCCATGCATTCATCAAGATCTCTCAAAACCGTTTTCTTCTGATATTCCACTTCAATGATCTTGGCTTTTAAAGTCATCATCGGTACAATCTGTTTCATCAGCACAGCATAATGTTTAAAGCTCTGCACACTGTCCTTACCCATTATGTTTTTAGCATCTCTCACATTATCCATAATACTGGTTCTGAGAAACACTTCATTCTCCACCTTATTAATACTAAGCTGGTTCATTTTGTCGTAAATATCATCAATGTGATCCTTAAGCACGTCACTTCGAAGCATCAATTCTTTATAGGCTTCAGCTTCACGACTTATCCCTTCGCGCTGTATATCATAACTCTTAAAGAAGAGAAATAAGCACGTAAAAGATACAACCGACAAAACGACAAATGACAGAATAAACTTCCAAATGCCCGTTCTGACGTCAGATTTGTTTAATTTTTTTTCCCTGTTAGAAGACATAATTTGCGATTTGTTTGGCCTGTGAAAATATAAAAAAAAAATTTTATGCACAATACGTAATTTCCCCAGGCCTGTTTCGTGAAAACCCTGATTAAATTAATATTAATTTTCACTTTGATAAGTTTTTCATAAATTAGACCTCTAAATTTTAAATATCATTCGCCAAATCGATATTAAGAATGAGTAAAATATTATCTAATACCGTACGTTTTTCCATTGCAGACAGTGATTTTTATTTTAAAAAAATAATGATCAAAACCCTTATGGAAAACCCTTTCTATATGCTTCTGAATGATTGTAACAATGGGCATGAACTGGTAAACAGAATCTACAGAAGACAGGAAGATGTGTTCATTATTGAACTCTTTATGCCGGTATTAAGTGGAATTGAAGCCATTAAGTACATCAGAAAAAACAATACAGAAACTCCCATCATCACTTACTCCGGCACTTATCAGGAAGATATGGCCGAAATCCTTTCTAAGATTCCCAATATCTATTACTGTCAGAAAAAAAGTACCATCATAAAAGATATTATTAAAGGAAGCATTGCCTCTGAAGACTTTGATTATCAAGCATATTCTAAAGAATGGGAACAGCAACCTCTTGCCGTACAGGAATATATGGACAGGCAGAAGAAAGGACAGGAAGAGCTTTCACCAGCAGAAATACAGCTTATGAGATTCTGTTATGAAGGATTCAGTAATCAAGAAATTGC
>CBFQYI010000633.1:0-2387 GCA_965720825.1 uncultured Chryseobacterium sp.
AAAGGGCTACCTAAAACCTCAGTGTCCTTTGCGGTTGTTGATAAAAAAGAATTTTGTTTTTTTTCAAATCTTTTTTTGAAATCTATTTTCAAACATTATCAACAACTGGAAAACAGTCATTATCTAACCATTATTTTTTCTCCACCGGAAATATACCATATGATAAAGCGAATATAATATTAATGGTAACAAACTTAAAATAATGAAAAAATATATATGCATAGCTGCTTTGTTAGGCTGTACTATTGCACATGCTCAGCAGACACAGGAAGGATCAATTGATGAAGTCAATATCCTTGGAAGAAAAAAAATTAAACAGGAACGGGCGGAATTTAAAAGGCATGCACAATCTGTAGAAACTCTTTCTGAAGAAGATCTTAACAGAAATAATCCCGCGGCAATAGATCAGACTTTATCCACCATGGCAGGACTGCAGGTAGATAAAAGAACCAACTTTGGAGGCCAGAGACTTGTTGTCCGGGGATATGGAAATGATCAGAAATTCAACAACTGGGGAGTGAAAGCATACTGGAATAATATACCATTAACTACAGCAGAAGGAATCACTGTTCTGGATGATATGGATTTTGCTTATGTGAATAACGTAGAAGTTATTAAAGGTCCGGCAGCCACCATGTATGGAGGTGGAACAGGCGGAGCGGTCCGTTTTTATACAAGACCGGATTTTACAAAAGGAATTTCAGTTTCGGAAGATGTAATGTTGGGTGCTTTTAAAACCTTTCAGTCCAGAACACAGCTGAATGTTGCAGATGATAATTACTCAATAAGCGCAGCGTATGGACATCTTGAAACAGACGGATACAGACCTAATGGAGGAGGACTGAAAAATTTCTTCAATGTAAACGGTACCGTGAAAGTAAGCAAAAAAGATCAGTTAAGTTTCTTTGCAAGCCAGGCTTACTCATACGAGCACACTTCAGGACAGATTTCATACGACGACTATTATGCAGGCATAGATAACGGGAACCCGGCATATATCCGTAAAAATTCAGGCACAAAAATAAAATCAACAAGAGTAGGATTGAGTAATACAGTAAGTCTTACTTCAAACTTAAGAAACTATACAACCCTGTTTTATTACAATGCAAACACAGAAAGTGTTTCAGCAGGAGCCTATGGAATTACAAGTTCCCCGAATGTAGGGCTGCGTTCCACTTTTACATTAAAGAACGAGTTTAAAGACTTTGAAAACCGTTTAGATTTCGGAGCTGAGATACAGAATTCTGTTTCTACTACTTCAAGTTATCGTTTTACAGGCTCAGAAACAAATCCACTACAGACAACAGGAATAGGAGGTGCTTCTTATTTTAAATATAATAATAACCAGTCCACTTATTTTGTCATTGATTATCTTACTTACAAACCCTGGGGACTTACATTCCTGGCAGGAATAAGTGGCAACAGAACCAACTATGACAGGAAAGATCTTTATGCATTACCAGATTTAGTTCCCGCACACAAAGACCAGTCATTTAATAAAAAATATGACATGGCATATACTCCTCACTTTGCATTACAAAAAGAATGGAAACACCAGATCTTTAATCTAAGCTATAGTGAAGGGTATAATTCTCCCACTGCAGCTTCTTCATTTATTACAGCTACAAATACAACGAATGATGATTTAAAACCTGAACGTGCAAAAATGTTTGATTTCAGTGTGCACGGCCTTTTACTGAATACAAAGCTGGATTACCGTATTTCAGCATTCAGAATCGACTATTCTGATAAACTTACACAGCTGCTTTTACCAGGTAATACAAGTGGGCAAACGTACTGGGCTAATACCGGAAGCCAAAAAAATACAGGCCTTGAGTTTAGTGTAGGATATCAGTACAGAACTGAAAACTCTTTTATTGAGAGAATTGTTCCTTTTGTAAATCTTTCTTATTACGATACAAAATATAAAGATTTTTCAATCTATGATCCCAAATATCAAGACCCTGTTACAGGAAAGACTGTAGGGAAACTAATGGTATATGATCATAAAACCGTAGTAGGAGTTCCGAGAAATAAATACGCTGTTGGATTGGATATTTATACCAAACCGGGATTTTATCTTGTGAATACCTATAATTATCTTGGAAATGTTTATTCTGATTTTAACAATACAAATCTCGTAAAAGGTTTCGGATTGCTTAATTCAAAATTAGGATTTAAAAAGTCATTCAATAAACTGGATCTGGACCTTTATGTGATGGGCAACAATCTTACCAACCAGATTAACTATACCTTTTTATTCTTAGGAAATAATATCAATGATTCAGATAAGGGAAGTAATTATACGGTTCCTACAGATCTTAATCCAGGACCTGGAAAAGCCTATTTCTTTTACGGATTCAATGTAAAATACAGATTTTAGAATA
>CBFQYI010000634.1:0-2376 GCA_965720825.1 uncultured Chryseobacterium sp.
ACGGATATGAAGAATATACTCTTCAATACATGTATTTATTGTTCCTTTAAGAATATCGCAAGTTGCATTCTTTTTGATCTTTTCCAAAGACTTGATCAGAAAAGCTGTCACTCCGTATGAATTGATTATAGGCGGAAACAGAGATTCATTCTCTATCATATTATTTTTATCATTCAAGCCGGAATGCCGTAAGGTGTCGTTCTCAAATATCATATTCAAAAAATGGTATTAGTTGTGGGAAGCTGTTAAATATTGCTCGAAATAATGGAGATCGTTTTTATCTTTAATAGACAGGTAAAACATGATTTGTTCCGGTTCTTTCAGTCCAATGCTGCTGAAGCAGTCAAAATGGGCAATGAGTGCCTGAATGTTTTCAATATCAATATCCTTCAGGATGACGAACAAAAGAAAGATATTTTCTTTAATTTCTTTAGCATAAACAGCTGCTCCATCTTCAAAGCAATCTCCTTGATGAATTACTTTTATAAATTCTTTGTGCTTCAGAGTATTTATTATTTTCTGACAGTTCATACATTTTGATTTCATGGTTAAAACAAGCCTGGTATAAGCAAGCTATAAAGTATACTGTACCCTTTTAATCTCCCTGCTTTTCATTAAAATCAACAGATGTATCGGTACAATCTGTCAGTTCCCAGTCTTCATTTTCAGTACTATAAATATTGTTGATTGCACTTACAAAAAATGGGTGAAGCAGAGTTTTTTCTATGTCATTTTCCAGTATAAATCCATCATTATCATCCGGTTTTCTGACAGCGGGGTTGGTATTGTGGAATTCTGTGGTTTTATCGGCCATAATATGAATATTTAATTTGGTTATTACAGCCCGTAACTGGCACTAAACAGCAATTTCAAAAATGAATACTTTTTATATTCACTTCAGTTAAGATCTTAAGAATGGTATTGAAAACTGTTATATCAAATGTACATAAGAATAACTCACTTTTTTATGATCTGAGTCATTAAAATCATATTTAATATAAAATTTTACGATCTTTTAAAGAGAGCATGCCTTCTTTTTCCATTTTTTTTAAATTTCTGATCACTGTTTCCACACGAAGACCTGTAAGATTGGCGATCTGTTGGCGTGTAAATGCAATATGGAAACACTGATGACAGTCTTCCTCATGATAGCTTTTAAGATAATCCAATAAGCCTTTCAGCCTCTGCATCGGGTTTTGAGATGCAAGACTCTGCATCATTTTTAATTTATAAAAAATTTCTTGTGAGAGGCAGGCATTCATTTCAAGCGAAAGGTCAGGATTCTGCTTGAGCATTTCAAAGAAATTATTTTTGGGAAGTCTTATAATTCTGCAGTCTTCAAGACATATGGCATTGATAGGATAATCCTGATGAAGGAAAAGCATGGCCTCTCCAAAGCTTTGTTTTTTGCCGAGAATATTATGTATGAATTCTTTTCCATTTTCATTATAATTATTCAATTTTACTTTTCCTTCAGCAATCTGATAGTAATAAAGTGAATGATCTTCCTCTCTAAAAACTGATTCGTGTTTTTTATAACCTCTGTTTTCTGCACCAAAGGAATACAGAAGATTTTCATCAATATTCATGCAGCTAATTGTTTTCATAATTTCAATGGATTTTTTTAATGAAAAACAAATAATATGCCTGAAATAAGGTTAATATAGAATTTTACGATTTTCAATTCTCACAATTTTATCTCTTTCCATATGCTTAATCGTTCTTATGGCGGTTTCCACACAAAGACCTGTAAGGCTCGCCATTTGCTGCCTGGTTAAGGGAACTAAAAAAGAATAAGGACTAAGATCCTTTTGAGAACTTTTAAGATAATCCATTAATCCTCTAAGTCGTATAGATGGGTTTTGAGATGAGATACTCTGCATCATAATGAATTTATAATAAAGACGTTCTGAAAGAAAGCTGTTTACTTCCATATATAATTCCGGAGATTGATTCAGCAGATTGAAAAAAGCAGATTTATGAAGTCTCAGAACACTACATTCTGTGATAGCCTCCGCATTGACAGGATATGGCTTTTCTATAAAAAGAATAGATTCTCCACAACTTTCTCCGTCTGATAAAATATTTTGAATAAACTCTTTACCTTCATCATTATAATTGTTGAGTTTTACTTCTCCTTTAACAATCTGGTAATAATAATTAGGAATGTCCCCTTCAAAGAATATTACTTCTGAAGGGGTATAACGTCTCGTTTCTGCTCCCGCTGAAATCAAAATGTTCTCGTCGATAACCATAATAGCTTTTTTTGGAATTGTTTTCTTCTTCCTATTCTCCTAATCTCAGTAAAAATATTATTGGTAATCGATTCTAAAATGCATGCAAAAACCGCACCTTAATTATTATTATTAAAGTTAA
>CBFQYI010000635.1:0-2362 GCA_965720825.1 uncultured Chryseobacterium sp.
ATCTTAAAAAATAATCATCTTAAAAATAACAGAATTATGAAACAAGACATTAAAACAATGAATGTAGCATTTTTAATCTATGATCAGGTAGAAGCCCTTGACCTAAATGGTCCTTTGGATGTTTTCGTTAAGGCGAATGTTATACATCCCAACAGCTATCAATGCTTTACTGTTGGAAAAACACAAGAACCAATATATCTGGAAGCGAATACCATGGCTGTTATTCCTACCTACGATATTAATACATGTCCTAAACCGGATATGATTGTTGTTCCCGGAGCAAATCCCGAACACATTATGAAATACCTTCAGGATAAGGATTTTCAGGAAACCGTTTTACAATGGATTAAAACTCATTATGATACCGGAACCGTTGTGTTTACAGTATGTACAGGAAGTATGCTGCTGTCCGGAACAGGGATTCTCGCAGATCATGATATCACCACCCATAGCATGCTGTTAGATACTTTAGAACAATATAATCCGGAAGCTAATGTGGTCAGAAATGTCCGTTATGTGGATCAGGAACAGTTGATATCTACGGCTGGAATTACCGCTGGAATTGATGCTGCTCTTTACCTGATTGGAAAACATCACGGCCAGGAAATAATGGATACGGTTATTCGGATTTTTGAGTATCAGAATAAGAAATCTGAAAGGTGAGTTTAACAGAAAAAATAGATGGATTTTAAAATTTTCGTCAACCGTAAAAGTTGGCGAAAATTTTATTTTTAATTAAACGACTACTGATTCTGTAATTCTATTGAAAAAAATAGTAAACGTAATTAATTTATAAACAGATGTTTGACTTTTTTGATGGGTTTTTTATTATAAAAAAGCTTGAAAAAATTTGGATTTAAGCAGTGTTTTCCTATCTTTGCAGTCCCTTAAACAAAGGGATTTACTTGAAAAAGTAAGTGGCCGACTCGGTAGCTCAGCTGGTAGAGCAATACACTTTTAATGTATGGGTCCTGGGTTCGAATCCCAGCCGGGTCACAATCTGAAAATGAAAATTTTCACAAGCATTAAAAACCTGCAAATTATTTTTGCAGGTTTTTTATTTATAGTGTTTTCTATAATGTTTCAAAATGGCCGATTATTTAAATTAACTGACCAGTTGATTGTACTCGCACTTTTGCAATTGAAATTCAGCAATATCTTTATTCCTCATTTTTTGGCTTAAAGTTTCTCCCGACTCCCTGACGTAGAAATGTAATTTTTCCCTGTACTTTTTTCGCTTTTTCAAGGACTTCCAATGCTTTTGTTCGTTCGTTAATTTTGCCAGCGTGTGTTATATTATCCTGACGTTCATTTTTTTTCATATATCAATATAGTGAATTTATTTGAAAAAAACAAATTATTGATATTAAGGTTGTTTCAAATTTTAAAAATAAGATTGTTGTAGTAATAAATCAGGGGGAAACAAGAGATTCATTGAAGTACTCATTTTTTCATTGCCATTTTGTTCATCTTTACAATTCGAATGAACAAATCTGCTCCAAGGCGTAAAATTTTTGTCACTGATTTTGTAAAAGTTAGCAAAATTCAGTTCGTGATATTTTGCGAGAGTATTGTAAATAACGAAAAAGCTTCTATCTTTGCAGTCCCTTAAACAAAGGGATTTACTTAAACAAGTAAGTGGCCGACTCGGTAGCTCAGCTGGTAGAGCAATACACTTTTAATGTATGGGTCCTGGGTTCGAATCCCAGCCGGGTCACTGGATGGAACAAATCATTTTTATTAATGATTTGTTCTTTTTTTTATATAGTTAGCTTAGTATTTAGGTTTGTGGCTGAGTTTTTCTGATAATCCTTCTCTGAATTTTCCAATTTTTCAAGCTTAAGTAAAAGTGCTTTATTGATTCATGATACTGACAGATGGTTTTATAACTCTATTTTCTATAATTTTCTGACCAAATAATGCTTAGTATATAATGACTTATCGACCACCGTATATAAGAGGTTCTGGCTACTTATTTAAAATCATTCTTAATGAAATATTTCATAACTTTGATATAGTGAAAAAGCTGATTTCCATATTGTTGCTATCATTATATTTGGTTTCTACAACCGAGTTATATCAGTTTTTGAAAATGCCGCTTCTTATTGAGCATTATATTCAGCACAAAAACCAAAACCCTGAAATGTCTCTTACCGCATTCCTCAAAACCCATTATGATCATCCTGTGAAAGACAGTGACCACGATCAGGACCAAAGATTGCCTTTTGTATCCCATGCAAACCTGCTGTCGGTAGTTTTCACGATTACTCCTTCGCTGGATTTTTATGGTATAGAGAAAATATTTAATCCTATTGAGATCAAGAAGGCCATTCACAAAAGTGGCCTGTACAATAAAGAAATT
>CBFQYI010000636.1:0-2357 GCA_965720825.1 uncultured Chryseobacterium sp.
AGTTCCCTGGTTAACTGCTAAAATTTGATATCCAGGTAGTGCTGTAGCTGCAGGAGTATCACGAACTTTCATCGTTCCGTTAACGTCTAAGGTTGCGGATGGGGTTGCTGTATTGATACCTACTTGCGAGAATAATGGTAACGTCGCGCATGCTAACATTAAGCTGTAAAGTTTAGTTTTCATGATCAAGATTTTAATTAGTTGCAAAGCAAATATACAATAAAAATTATACTCTACATTGTGATATTTTCATTTTTAATATTAATATAATGTAATATCTTTAAACATATGTTTATATTTTGATTGATATTTCTACATAATGTATTTACGACTTATTATATCTATTTTTACATTAATATGTTGTTTATCAGTGTTTTAATAAAAAATAATTCTCTCCATTGTGTGGGTTATTTTTTAATTAAACACATAGTGCTGTCATTGCAGTAATTTATTGTAAAAGTTTTTTGAATTTTGTGTTTTTTATAGGGTTAATAAAAAAAACACTGCTTTAATGGCAGTGTTTTTTGCATATTTATTGATTTTTTCTAGCTTTCCAGAAGAAATTCTTTATAGTTTCCAAGAAAATCTACATTAGCATGGATTGATTCAAGCTCTTTTAATGCATTTTCATGTAAGACTTCTTGCCAAGGCCCTTCAACATTGATAAAGAAGAAATAATTTCCCAGTCCTGTTTTTAATGTTCTGGATTCAATCTTGCTGAGATTCATTTTTCTCCATGCAAAAACAGATAATACCTGATGTAATCCACCGGGATGATCTTCGGGAAGAGTGATCAGCATTCCTGATTTTTCTCCCAGTGTTTCCAGTTTATCATTTTGGTATTTGTTCTGCTCTTTAGAAATGATGATAAATCGGGTATGGTTCTGTTCAAAATCCTGAATATTACGATTCACTATTTTCAAACCATATAAATTGGCTGCAAACTGATTGGCTACCGCAGCAATAGGAGTATCCGGATTCTCAGAAACAAACTTGGCAGCGGCTGCAGTTGAGGAAAAGTCCTGTTTTGGAATTTCTTTATAATGAGTATCCAGAAAATGAAAGCTCTGTGCAAGGGCTTGCGGATGTGAATATATTCTTTCAATATTCTCAATAGAATTTTCCGGATGAATCATCAGGTGGTGGGCAATAGGCATTACTGCTTCTGCTTCAATTTTAATAGACGGAGTCTTATATAAATAATCCAGGGTCATAGAAACAGTTCCTTCAATAGAGTTTTCCAAAGGGACTACTGCTTTTACTACTTCTCCGCTTTCAACAGCATTAAAACAATCCAGAATACTGGCTTGTGGTACTATTTCGTCATCAGGGAAAAGCTGTGCTGTAGCAAGCTGGGTGAAACTGGCATGAGGTCCCAAAAATGCAATCTTCATAATATAATATATAAGGGATGATTAAAATAAGGGTACAAAGGTGCGAATTAATTCATAAATAAGATTCAATGTTTTATGTTTAAAGTTTAATGCTGCGGGTTACGGGGTTCAGGTTAAGTGATGAGGTTGTCCAGAAACCTAAACCTAAACCTTAAACTTTGAACTTTGAACTTTGAACCCTCGAATCTCCGAACATGCTACTTTTCATTCCAGTTCTTTTCAATCAGCTCCATCAGAAAATCCGGGCACTTGATTACTTTGTTGGTTTTTGCATCCAGAAAGAATAGAGTAGTGGAAGCTTCTGTTATTTTAGTATGCTCTTCATTGTAAATTTCATACTCAAATTCAATTCTTACTCCTGGAATTTTTTTAACATAAGTATGAATTTCTAATTTTTGATCATATAAAGCTGGTCGGATATATTTAATTTTATAGTCTGAAACCGGCAGCCAAATTCCTTGGTTTTCAATTTCATCGTATGAAATTCCTATGCTTCTGAAGAGTTCAACTCTCGCTACTTCGAAGTAGGTTGCATAGTTTCCATAGTATACATATTTCATTGGGTCTGTTTCTGCGTAACGTACTCGTATTGAGTGTGTTGTGTGTATCATTTTACGTGTTAAATTATACATACAAATATATTTTTAAATAATCAATACCTGCAATATTTTTTTTTGAAAAGAAAAAATTGGACCTTTGTCTTCCTTCTAAACACAGTACAAACAAAGAATAATCGGGGCTTAAAAAATGGATGACAATTTAATGATGATATGGCAGAAATGCCTTCAGTTTATGCGCGATAACCTGAACGCTGCTGAAGACAATTCTGACCTTAAAAAACTTGAAAAATCTTTCGATATGTTATTCGATAAGGTTCAGCCGCTTTCATTGGTGGCCAACAACCTTACGTTGATCGTACCGAGCGATTTTTACAAGGAATATATAGAGGACAATTACCTGTCC
>CBFQYI010000637.1:0-2330 GCA_965720825.1 uncultured Chryseobacterium sp.
GAATCCTAAGATCAGAAGAAGACCGCCGATAAGGGTGTAGAAGATTAACAATTTGAAGTTGATATCTGCCTTATTCATGAATACTTCAAGATCAACTTTAGATTTAGCAGGAACAACCGCTTTACCCCATTTCTGCTGGTATTCTGAAAGCTTCGCCAGTTCTACATCTGACTTGCTCCAGTTCCCTGTTTTCTGTGCTGTAAGAGCTTCTGCAAAATAAGGTCCCATTACCTGCTGAGATTCCATATCCGGTTCAAATTTCTGGTCTAACCATGAATGCCACGTGTGATTAGCATCATTTTTCACAGGAACAATTCTCATAAACTGACCGCTGAAGAACTCATTGAAGATCTGCACTCTTTCGTTTACAGCAATTACTTCTTTATCATAATTCGTTTGTTCAGCCGGTTTTTTACGGAATGCAGTATTGTAATCGTGCTCCAGAATATAATTTAAGTTTCCGTTAGCATCTGCCGGGAAAAGGTTCATCAGTGAAGTATAACCATCTTCATCTGCCTTTGTTTTATTTTTCAGTTCATCACCACCTTTAGGTCCTACTTTGATCATAGGAACCATTGTCCAGCTTGGTGTGTCTGTATTAATTGAAAGAAACCATTGGTTAGCCGTAAGAGACTTCCCGTCTGTTCCTTTGAATTCGTCTTTTTTGTATAATTTTCTTAAAACATCTAATGCTTCTGTGTTGATAGGAACAATTCTTCCTTCAAAACTTTGCACCAAAAGATATCCGAATTTATCCGCATGTTCTTTGCTGATTTTGTTTCTGGCAATGATTTCATCCGGAGAAATAGATCTCATTTTACCCATTGGAGTTGCCAGAGAATTCTGCTTTGGAGCAGCGCCATCAAGTGGCTGGGCAGACGGAGCCGGAGCGTGAGAATGATTATCACCTTCCACATGAATGTGCTCTCTGCTTCCGTCAGTAGTTCCGTGAGTTTCGATTTTCTGTGCATGTAAACATAAACTTAAGAACAATAAAAGTATACCTGCGGCTTTCTTTTTATTAACGTCAGCCAACATTTTATTTAATTTCCAGAAATGAGTTCCTTTCCAGAAGAAAATAACAAACATTCCAAGGAATAAAAGTCCGTATCCGATGTAAGAAATCAAAGTTCCCCAGTAATCGTGGTTTACGGAAAGAACGGTTCCCATTCTGTCCGGATCAAAACTCGACTGGAAGAAACGGTATCCTTTATGATTAAGAACGTGGTTCATATAGATTTTATAAGGAGTTTCTTTACCTTCATCAATGATTTTCACATGGCTTTCGTAAGCACTTGGAGATGAACTTCCAGGATATGTTTCCATTACGAAGTCATCCAGTTTTAATGCGAAAGGCGTGTTGTATACTTTAGGGCCGAAACCTACCATGATGTTTAATCCATCCATCGTCACCTGCTTGTAAGCATTCGGGTTTCCTTTTTCAACCGACAGGTCTACAATTTGTTTTGTTTTTGGCCCCTGAAGCTCAATCTGAAGCATATCAGGAACGTTGGCATCTTTCTTTCTATCCCCTTCAATAGCCATCAGTCTTCCTTTTTTAAGACCTTCAGGTACTACAAGCTTCAGCTCGTTGATGGTATATAAACTTCTTAATGCCAAAGGCTGGAATTCATCTTTCACCGTACTTCCAGTCGCTTGAGTAGCCATGGTCATATAGCTTGCATCTACAGGAGTTTTGATGAATAATTTTCCGCCTTCATTTTTGAATTCAACAGCTCCTTCAATCGCTCTGTTGAATGTCACCAAAGTTCCGTTGATAGATTTTGTTTCTCCCGGTTTGATGTAAATGTTTTGTCTTCCGGTAGTTCCGGTAGAAACCAAATGAAGATACTCAGCACCGTTTGGCTCAGCTACAAGGCTGTCTTTTTTTCTTTGGATGTATTCCTTGGCAAACACTTTCACTTCTTTTCCGTGGAAGTCATACGTTGCTTTTAGATCCTTGTGTAACGGAGACATCAGATAAGGAACATCCTGATAATTCAGCACATCACCTTTTTCCTCAATCTGAATTTTAAAGAAATTTTTATCGGTTACAATTTCGTTGGATGTTTCACCTTCTCTGATGTGCATTGTTCCTTCAAAACTGATGTATCTGGTGATGGCACCTCCGATAAAAATGAAAACAAAGGCAAGGTGGAAAACGAGAACCGGCCACTTATCTTTTTTCCACAGTCTGTATCTTCCGATATTTCCTATGAAATTAAGGATAAGCATGACCATGATCAGTTCGAACCACTTGGCCTCATAAATTAATGCTTTTGCTGTAGGAGTTCCGTAGTCGTTTTCTAAGAACGTTGCATAAGCCATCG
>CBFQYI010000638.1:0-2328 GCA_965720825.1 uncultured Chryseobacterium sp.
TTTGTGGATACATTAAGCTGTTTCAGATTCTTTATGGAAAGACCTGCCACTCCGTAGGCAATGAATGCAGTAGGAATGATCAGACTTTTATAGTTCAGTGTGCTTTTTTTAAGCTCTGTCGTGATCATACTGTCCTGTGCGGGCTTTTGAACATTAACTGTATCATTAGTATTCTGAGCATTGATTCTTCCTAAAGCAGAACTCAAAATCATTAGATAGATCAGTGTTTTTTGAAATTGCTTTTTCATGCTAAATCACGTTTAAAATTATCCGATTCTGTATTAAAATTTATAACTGTATCCCAAGCGAACTACCTGTGTTTCATAGTAATCATTGCTGGTATAGGCAAATCCGTTACCTTTCACAGATTTCTTGATTACCATTGTGTTGAGCAAATCTGTAGCATTTAAAAAGAGTTCACCCTTCCCTTTCTGAATGGCTTTTTTCACTCCTGCATCCATTGAAAATCTTGACTGTATTCTTCCCTGAGGAATAATGTCCGGAGCCAGGTACACCAGCGTACACTGCATATCCAGTCCTTTTGAGAAATGAAAAACGTTATTCATCTTAATATTCCCTGAGATAGCGGTTTGCTGATCTGCAGAGAATGTATTAGGCTGAGGATAAAGATTCTGTACAGTAAATGCATCAATCTGATTACGGTATATATTTCCATTGACATTCAGGGAATAAACATCCGATACTTTTTGATTCCAAATTGTTTCAAACCCTGTATTATAACTCTTTCCTGCATTTTGAAAGATGGCATAAATAAGGGTGCTGCCCGGAACAATACTGGAAATTCTGGTGATCGTTCCATTGGCAAAACGGTGGTACAATGCAGAATATAAATATCCGCTCTCCCAATTGTGTTTATATCCAAGTTCAACGGAATTTGTAAACTGAGGACGTAATGCCGGATTTCCTACCTTAATGATCTCTGCATCATCATATTTTGGAAAAATCCTGATATCTACTTCATTGGGACGGTCTACCCTTCTGTTATAGAAAACAGAGAACTTATTACGGTCATCAAGCTTATACGCCAACCTGAAATTCGGGAATGGCTGGGTGTAATTGTATCCGTCGCTTTTATACGTAGGATGGTTAGGATTTACATCATACTGAATTCTCACATATTCTAATCTAAGTCCCAATTCTGCTTCCCATTTTTCATTTTCAAAAACATAATTTCCATACACAGCTGGAATAAATTCCTTATAATCTGCCTTTCCACCCGCAGAAACATCCAACACAGAGTTAGTGCCCGGAATAAAATTCATATTGGTAGGAATGCTTCTGTTTCTCAGCTTAATTCCTGTTTCTATTCGTCCGTATTTCAAGGGTTTTACATAATCTACATTGAAGTCGTATACCTGTTCATCAGATAATAGTTTAAAAGCATCTGTTCCGGTAGAAGATGGCAGATAATTATCATAGAAATATTTTTCATCCTCTCTATGGAAAGTATAGTTGAATCCCACATTCAGCACATGTCCGGCTTCTTTGAATTTATGCTGATAAGAAGCAGTTCCCATCACGGTTGTTTTCAGTTCATCCTCCAGTAACTGCCATAAACGAAGACGCTGAGACCTATCTCCATTGAAAAACGGCTGATCACCTCTGTCGATAATTTTTTCACTTCCGTACATTCCTGAAATGGTTAATGTATTTTGAGGATCAATATTCCAGTCTATTCCGGCTTTGGTGGTGAAGAAATTGGTATTTCTGTTTCTTTTCAGCTGGGAATCAATAATTGTTCCGTCATCATAAGTACGGGTGACAAATTCATTCTTGTTAAGGGTTTCTGTATAAAGATTATCTGCCTGTAAAAATATATTGACTTTGTTTTTTCTGTAATTAACAGATAATGAGGGATTAATCTTTGGAGTCAGGGTATATTGCGGTCTTATCGTGGGAAGATTTTCCTTTCTCACCCAAAGTGAGCCTAAACCTGTGGTGAATCCTGCTTTTCCGTTCCATCCGTTCTGCTTATTTTTTTTCATGATAATATTGATAATTCCGGCATTTCCGTTTGCATCATATTTTGAGGAAGGATTATTGATGATCTCAATTTTATCAATCGCAGAAGCTGGGATATTATCCAGTCCGGTCTGGCTTCCAAAACCTGTAAGAGCAGTCTGTTTACCGTCAATTAATACCGTTACTTTATCATTACCTCTAAGCTGTACTTTGCCATCCTGTACCGTAATTCCGGGAAGATTCTGCATGCTTTGTAATACGGAACCACCACTTTGACTGATATTATCGGCCACAGAATAGGTTTTTTTATCCAGACGACTGTCTATTTCATTCTTTTTGGAAGCT
>CBFQYI010000639.1:0-2318 GCA_965720825.1 uncultured Chryseobacterium sp.
CCTTTGTAGAAGCATCACAAATTATTACAGAACTGAAAGACAGAGCTAATGATATTCTTTCCAGTGTATTAAGTTCAGACCTGTCTGCGATCACCATCAATGGTAAAGGAAATTTTCCTTATTACTGGCAGGACCCTTCTAATCTGAAGTTTAATAAGAAAACTTACGACTGGATCTCTTCCAATCTTAGAGCCAATACTGAACCGGTGCAGCTGGATCAGGTGTTTACGAATTATTTTATTGATGCTTTCTCAAAAGTCAATTATTCTTTATCTGTACAAGATACCGCTGTACTGAATGATGCCCATACAAGAGCTACAGATCAGCAGATGGCTTTACTCAATGCCTGGGTAGCGGCTTATAATACGCTTCCTCCTGCGACTGATACCATGCAGCCCATTGATATCATTATGGATAAAATTGCTACAGAATGGGCGAATCCTGCTACTACTTTGTACCAGATTCAGAAAAGTGATAACCTTGATGCATTACTGAACAAGACACCGGCAAGCGGAAAACCTATTATCCCGGTTTTAGCCAATTATCTTGATGCGCTGGGAGCTACGATATCATTACAGAATAATGTAACGATGAATAACGGTTATCTGTCCAAAGCATTGAAGAATGTACAGAACCCTAAAAAAGAAAATGGCGGGCTGCTACTGAACGACGATAGTGTTTTACCAGCTTTTGAGGTAACCACTCCGCTCAATGAAATTTTAAACGGGCTTAAAAATACTGCTCAGACTGCTCAGATCGACATGGAAGTAAGTCGTGAATCCGAAAGCCGTTTCCGAGTTTCCGTAGAAGGGAAAACGGGTTTTTCTATTCCTATCTTTGATTTCTTTACGCTGGGAATTGGGGGGAATGCCAATTATTTCAGTGAAGATATTGCAATCAGTAAAAACTCCATCAAAATATCGATGATGTTTACAGGGGTTACTCTTGTGAACTTTGGACCCAAAGACTTTAATATTGCCAGCAATATGTATTGGGCATGGTTTGATCCTATCCGTAAAGCACAGATTAACAGTGCAGACAAAGAGAATATCTCAGGATATAAGTTTTCTCCGGATCCGGGAATGAAATTCGGACCTGAAGGACCTTTCGGTTTACTGAACGGGGTGGCGATTTCCAATTATCCTACCGTAGAGATCACAGTAACAGGTGAAGATTATAAGAGCATTCAGAAAACCTTTGAACAGTCTTCTTCTGCCACGCTTTCTTTCTTAGGAATTCCATTGGCAAGTGTTAAAGAATCTACCTATTCTTCTTCCTTCTCTGTAGACCAGTCAAAATCTTCCATCAAGATCACACTCAGCCCTCCGCCAAGTCTGGTGGCAGGTAACAACAGAGATTCCATAGCATGGGTTCTTGGTGCAGTTGTGGATTATCCGGCTGAAGTGAGTGATGACGTGGAACTTCTTAGTGATGAAGAATTAGTTGCTAAAGGAGCATATCCTAACTATCAACTGTATAAAGATAACTTTGGAACTACCTATTGCTCTGTGAAAAAAGTGAAATCGCACGCTGTAGGTGCAACATGGGTAAGTGAATGTCTTGCTGCCCATCCGGAAACAAGCCCTGCCGGAAAACCATGGACAAGCCCTAAACAATCCGGGGTGATCTGGCCATAAACCAACAAAAAATAAGTAATAAAAAATAGACTGCCTTATTCAGGCAGTCTATTTTGTTAGATTGTATTTCAAGATCTTCTTACTCTGCCAATTTTCAGAATTTTTGCTGGTTCGAACCAGGGAAACTTTGAAGAATAGGACAGTTTAAAAAACTATTTGACCAGGAGATAGATTCCTACTCCAATAGCAGCATAAGCTGTCACAGTAAGAATATCAGCAATAGGCTGTGAAAAGCGTTTTTCTGCAATTCTTTCGCTATTGATCTGGCTCTTATGGAATTTCAGGCTTTTTTTAGCATTACGAACCGGGTGCGCTACCAGGCTGTCTCCTTCCCAACGGTCAACAATGACTTTATAGCTCTTGTTGTCTACTTCAATTCTGACATTTTTACCGGCAGCCAGTTTTTCCTGAACATTGATAGGAGCAGGGGCCGGTTGTGCACTCAGGCTTGGAGTGGCAGCATCAGTGGTACCCATCATTTGAGAAGAAGTATTATTCGCCACAGCGGTATTCTTTTTGGGACCTTGATTATTGTTGTCCGCCGGATCTACTGGCTTTTTTACCTGATAGGTATAGCAGCTGGTAAGCGTACATAATATAATGATGAAATAAAGATTCTTTCGCATAAGCCAAATTTAAGAATTAAACGGAATATTCCGTAATTTCTTTTGAAAGATACTG
>CBFQYI010000640.1:0-2308 GCA_965720825.1 uncultured Chryseobacterium sp.
CCGCTAAACTTGCTCTTGAAAGGCTTTTCATGCAGGGAGACCTGATGATCAGCGGACGTTCCGGAATGCAAAAAACGTATGATCTCGCTGAAAGGGTTTTGCCATCTTTCATCGACACTACGGAACCTACTCCATCTGAATTTGCAGAATATCTGCTAAAAACCAATCTGAGAGCATACGGATTTACGACCTTAAAACAAATCACTCACCTCAGGAAGGGAAATGATTTGAAGACAAATGTCAATAAGGTTTTACAGATGATGCTTGAAGAAGATACACTATCAAAAGTGACTATCGAAGGAGGATCTTCTGTTTTTGTTCAAAATGAAATACTGGAAAGAACATTTGACCATGCAAACTCCAGTGTATGGCTGCTTTCTCCATTTGACAACTCCATTATTCATCGGGAGCGGATCAAACAGATTTTTGATTTTGATTTCCGTCTGGAATGCTATACTCCAAAAGAAAAAAGACAGTACGGTTATTTCTGCCTGCCAATCCTGTTTGGAGATCAGTTTATCGGAAGGGTTGACTGTAAAGCTCACAGAAAAGAAAAAAAACTGGAGCTTATTCATTTACATATTGAAAACAGTATTATTGACCCTGATGTATGGCTTAAGCCTTTTGCAGAAACCTTAAAACGTTTTGCTATTTTCAATGGTTGTGAATCTTTGGTTCTGACCAAAGTAAGTCCATCAAAGCTGGGTTCTTCTGTAAAAAAGGAATTGTCCAAATTAAAGTTTAAAAAATAATTGAGATCTATTAAAAAACAAATCGCACTATTGACTTCAATAATGCGATTTTATTTCTTAGGAAAACTCCTGTTAGTTTAGTTTCTGATTTGTTTTCTGAACAAAATCATTCCATTGCTGATTCAAATAAGTTATTGCTTTCTTTTTTTCACTATCATTCATAGAAGAATAATTAATGGAATTGAAAACCAGTTTTTTAAGGGCTTTCACATCCAGTTCCCAATACACCTGTGTAACCCAGAAATCATAGCTCAGACCTGTATATCCGTACACAGACGGGTCATCACTGCTGATAGAGCATTGTACTCCGTTGCTCAATAAGACTCTTGCAGGATGATTTCTCAAATCACTTACATATCCTAAAACCTGATTACTGATAGGGCTTACTTCCACCAGTTTATTCTGTTTTCTGATCTGTTCCATGGTTTTTGGAAAGTAAATAAGATTCAGTCCGTGCCCAATTCTTTTATTATTTAACAGAGCAACATCCAGAATATTTTTATTCAGGATAGAATTACTTTCTCCGGCATGAAGGAAAAGAGGCAGTTCTACGCCGTATTTTTTACTAAGTCCGTTCATTTTTGCCCAGCTTTTTTCAAAAAAACTGATATGATGTCCCGCAGCTTCATCTGCTACAAGATCAAAGCCTGAGATCATATCCGGAAATTCTTTCTTCATTTCAAATGCCATTTCCAGCTGCTTCTCAATACTTTCATTATCTAAGAATTTAAAACTCGAATAGATCAGTTTCAGAGTGAATTGCGGATCTGACTGATGTACTTCTTTAAGAATATCCTGCAGATCCGTAATGGACGTTTTCAAAGGATATTTTCCATGCTGAAAATCATACAGTTCATCAAAGATATATCTGATTTCCACGTGCTGTACTTTATCTTTTATCAGATCCTGAAATCCTTTCAGATAATATGCCTTAAAGAAAGGACGGTACGGAAGCAGCAGACTGATACGTTTAAAACGTTTTTCAAATTCAATCCAATAATCTGTGTAAGAGCAAAGATTGTCTCGTCTCAATGTAAGAAGATCCTGCAATTCTTTTTCAAAACCAGCGGTTGAGGTCAGCTTTTTATCAAGACTTACAAATCCTTCCGGAACTTTTCCTTTTTCAAAAAAGGCCAGCTGTCCGAAAATGAACTGATCATTATCTTTCTGATCGTAAACATAGCATTCCTGGTATTTTCTGGCGGCCGAAATAATCCATTTTACATCTGTAATTCCGCCGCTGTGGGTATGCAGTAAACCTCCTTTCGGCATGGTCTGAAGAATTTCAAACAGTTTGCTGCTTTCTATGATTGGTTTTAATTCATTAAAAGAACTGTTATATAAAGATTTCTTCTTCATTTCTGTATCACCGATAAACTCTTTACGGATCTGGAAGAGTTTTTTATCCAAAGCCATTTCTGCATCGGACAATTTTATATCAGCATCAAATGCCATTGCTGCATTTTCTTTCTCTGATAACGCCAGATTTTGTTGGTATACAGATTTTTCAGTCACTTTTCCTTGCCCCCAAAATAAGGGTGCTGCTCAAAGTGATA
>CBFQYI010000641.1:0-2303 GCA_965720825.1 uncultured Chryseobacterium sp.
GCTGAGCAATACAGAAATCAATTTCTTTCACCAATCTGTTGATATGGTTTTTCATTAACCTATTGTGTTCAGGATTTCCTGATATTGCTGAATAAAGTTTTATATTTTTTTGTTCTTCTGCTAATACCTGATTCTTTCTTCTTTCCTCATCATATTTCTTCTTCAACTCTTCATGCTCAAAATTTAATTCTTTTAAATTTTCCGTAAGATTTTTATAGTTCTTTTGCAGAGTGGAAATCTTTCTCTCTAATTCTGAAAAATTGTTTTCTAAATCTTGAAGCATTTCAGGTTTGTATATTCTAACTGAAAGCAAAAATAAAAAAATAATAACACTAACAAAAATAAAACACTCTATATTTTGATATAACAATAAAAAAGGAGGTGCTAGTGCACCTCCTGTGTATTTTTTAATACAATATTTTTTATTCAAATTTCAGAACGAACATTACTGCTCTTGTCTGCAATGTAGAAATCGCAGATGACCAGTAAGGAGGCGTAGTAGCATTATCCGCCACTTTCTCGTTGTTCATGAAGAATGTTCCTCTTACAGCAGGAGTCAGTTTAAACTTGTTGAAATAGAACTGAATTCCCATTTCTGCAGACCATGCAAAGTTGTGCGTTGTAGATCTGTAGATTCCCTGCATGTTGTCATCTGTGGAACTTGAGTTAGACTGAAGGTTTACCACATAGTTTACCCCTGCAGCAACATAAGGTCTTGAATTGTACCATCTTTGACCGTGAAGTTCCAGAAGTACCGGAATATCAATCAAAGTAGATTTAATTTCTCTTACTTTATCCTTTTCCTGTAAAGGGAATGGCATAAAAGGAGGGTTGGTTAAAGATCCACCCGCATAAATGTCATTGGATTGAGTATTAAAAGTCAACTGTCTTTGTGCAAACTGTAACCCTGGTTCTACTCTTACATCAAGATAGTCATTCAGTCTCCATTTTGCAATAAGCCCGGCACCGAAACTATAACTTTCCTTAGAGGTAACAAGGTTTTCATTATCATTCATCCCATATTTCGGATGCAAAACAATGCGGTAATCCAGTCTGTTCCCGTTCAAATAAAACCCCCAACTGAATTTCTGTTCGTCGAAATCTTCCAACTTGTCCATTCTGTTTCGGGTTCTGAATTGCGCGTTTGCAAAAACGGCAACATTTACTGAGGTTAAAACCAGTGCTTTTAATAGAAATTTATTCATAGGTTACTTTGTTGCTTTATAAATTGTGGCTATACCTAAACTTAATTTTTTATATTCAACTTTCTTAAATCCCGTATCTAAAAGAATTTGCTTCATCTTCTCCCCGAAAGGAAAAGCATTTACAGAATCCGGAAGGTATGTATACGCCCTATTATCCTTAGAAACCAATCTGCCGATGGCAGGTAATATATTTTTGAAATAAAACATATAAAATGGTCCCATGAAACCCTCAACCTTTGAAAACTCCAGTATATAAACACTTTTGTTATCTTTAACTACTCTTCTTAACTCTGCCAAACCTTTGGTAAGGTTTTCAAAATTCCTTACTCCAAATGCAACGGAAACAGCATCAAATCTATTGTCCTCGAAAGGTAAATTTTCAGCATCTCCTTTTTGCATGGAAATTTTGCCGTCTAATTTAAGTTTTTTTATTTTAATAACGCCAACATTCAGCATTTGTTGTGATAAATCTAATCCAACTACTTTAGAACCGGTTCCTTTTTCAATGGTAATTGCCAGATCTCCCGTTCCTGTAGCCACATCCAGCACTTCCTGCGGATTATCATTTTTCATCCATCTTACCAGTTTATTTCTCCATAAAACATCTATTTTCATGGATAAAACATGGTTCAGAAGGTCATACTTCGGTGCAATGTTGTCGAACATATCCTCTACCTGGCTTTTTTTTGTAGCCTCTGAATTGTAGGGAGTAACTTTGGTGATATCTTTTGTCAAAACTTAAAACTTGTAATATTCTTTGTAATAATTTAGGTAATCCTGCTTTCTGAAGATTTTAGATCGTGATTCCACTTTCTGGATATTTTTGATCACTTTGTCATAGTCTTCATCTACATTGTAATAAAAATCTTCTGTGTAAAGCTTATTGAAGCGTTTTGCTCCTCCGTAATAATCCTTTCCGTCAATAACAGTTTTATCAAGGTTGGCCAGTAACGAATCTTTTTTAAGATTATATCCGTAATACTGATCGTTTACATAATAATCCTGATGTGTAATATTAATCAGACCACGAAGTTTATTCACTTCGAATGCAGAATCGTAAAGCATTTTTTTGTTCTGATCAAAAACCTGAATAGAGTT
>CBFQYI010000642.1:0-2297 GCA_965720825.1 uncultured Chryseobacterium sp.
AGATTTGAAAATAATAACAATAATAATCAAGGCGGAGGTTCAATCTGGAAATGGTTGCTTCCGCTTTTATTATTAATAGCGGCTGCTTATTTCTTATGGAAACAGTGTGAGAAAAAGCAAACCACTACCACCACTACCACTACATCTGACTCAGCAGCAACCAGCTCTACTACAGATACTGCTGCTACAACAGGAACAGCAACACCTGCTCCTGCAACAGCGAAAACAGATTCAGATATTGATCTTAATGGGGTAATGCTAAAAGGTTACAAAGGAGGAATGGAAGATCAGATGATTACATTCCTGAAATCCGGAGCCTACAAAAATGCAGCTGATGATGCATCATTGAAAGATAAGTGGTACGATTTCGATCATGTTAATTTCAAAATGGGAAGTGCTACTGAACTTGAAGCAGGTTCACAAGGGCAATTGGATAACTTAGTAGCTATCCTTAAGGCTTTTCCTGAAGCGAAAATCAAAATCGGAGGCTACACTGATAAAACAGGAAATGAAGCTAACAACGTAAAATTGTCAAAAGCCAGAGCTGAATTCATCAAAGCTGCTTTAGTGAAAGCAGGAGTTGGTGCTCAGGTTCTGGAAGCTGAAGGCTATGGAAGTAAATTTGCTAAAGTAGATGCAAAAGCTTCTGATTCTGAAAGAGCTGCCGACAGAAAAATGGCTGTAAGATTTGCAAAATAATCTTTAGATTCAATAAAAATTAGATCCCGGGAAGCAATTTCCGGGATTTTTTTATGTCACGATTTTTCTATTTACATTTATTTAATTAAATTTGTTAGTCATTTCTAACATTTATGAATTTCAATATAAAAAGCGCCTGGCGAAAAGATAAAACAAACCATTCCTTATCAGAGGTTTATTCATCAATCAAAGTACCTAAAAATGCAACTTTCTGGAGGAAGTATCTTGCATTTGCCGGACCGGGTCTGATGATTGCTGTAGGCTATATGGATCCCGGAAACTGGGCTACAGATATTGCCGGGGGAGCTCAATTCGGTTATACGCTCCTTTCCGTTATCCTTATTTCCAATATTTTTGCAATGGTTTTACAGCACTTATCCGTGAAACTGGGAGTTGTTGCAGAAAGAGACCTTGCTCAGGCCTGCAGAGACCACTTCAGTCCTACCACTAATTTTATTCTCTGGGTATTCTGTGAAATAGCCATTGCCGCCTGTGATCTCGCTGAGGTCATCGGTTCGGCCATTGCATTAAATCTGTTATTCCATATCCCGCTGACCTGGGGGATTGTCATTACAACAGTGGATGTTTTAATCATTCTTTTACTTCAGTCCAAAGGTTTCCGATGGATAGAGAGTATTGTAGGAGGACTTATCTTTATTATTCTGGCGTGTTTCGTATATGAAATCATCATTTCACAGCCTGCTTTTAATGAGATTCTGGGAGGTTTGGTTCCACAAAAGGAAATCATTCAGAATCCTGCCATGCTTTATATTGCAATCGGGATTTTAGGAGCTACCGTAATGCCACACAATCTGTATCTGCACAGCAGTATTGTACAGACCAGAGATTATACCCGCGATACCGAAGGAAAAAAAGAAGCCATAAAGTTTGCCACCATAGACAGTACAGTTTCATTAATGCTGGCATTTTTCATCAATGCTGCAATCCTTATTCTGGCTGCTGCTACATTCCATACTACAGGTAACGAACATGTGGCGGACATTCATGATGCCTATAAAATGTTAACTCCTATTCTGGGAGCTTCCATGGCAAGTATTGCGTTTGCCATTGCTTTATTAGCATCCGGACAAAACTCAACATTAACAGGAACTCTTGCCGGGCAGATCGTAATGGAAGGCTTCCTGAATATCAGATTAAAACCATGGCTGAGAAGATTGATCACAAGACTTATTGCTGTAATTCCGGCACTTATTGTTGCCATTCTTTACGGAGAACAGGGAACAACCGAATTATTGGTTTTAAGCCAGGTCATTTTATCCATGCAATTGAGTTTTGCAGTTGTTCCGCTGGTAATGTTTACCAATGATAAAGCCAAAATGGGTGAATTTGTCAACAAACCTTTTCTTAAAATCTGCGTGTGGATTATTTCCATCATCATCATTGTTTTAAATCTATACCTGTTGTACCAGACGTTTACAGGAGAATAGTCCATATATGTGAATTGTCAATGGTGAATTTTTGTTTCACAAAGTGAATTTTTAATCTCACACTGGGAAAAATTCACGAGCGAAGCGGATTGACGCCTTCACCATTGATAAGTGAATGGTCAATAGTCAATTTTTGCTTCGTAAAGTCAA
>CBFQYI010000643.1:0-2296 GCA_965720825.1 uncultured Chryseobacterium sp.
TGATTGCAGATGCTATGGCTAAGGGAATTCAGGGATTTGATTATGAGAAGGCATTTCAGGCTGCAAAAGGTTCTGCCATGCAGGATATTTTTGGATTGAATGCTTATAAACAAAATAATTACATCAGCATAGACGACGAACATGAAAGTGTTTCCAAAACAGTAGAATATGCCTATGACGATTGGTGTATTGCTCAGATGGCAAAAATTTTAGGCAAAAAAGAAGATTATCAGTATTTCATGAAACGTTCTCAGAACTGGAAAAACCTCTACAATCCCAAAACAGGGTTTATGCAGCCGAGAAAAAACGGAAACTGGTATGAACCTTTTGACCCGAGAGAAGTCAATAACAATTATACGGAAGGAAACTCATGGCATTATTCTTATTCCGTACAGCAGGATATTCCGGGGCTTATTGCAGCGCATGGAGGAAAAGAAAAATTTGAACAATTCATTGATGCTATTTTTACCGCTCCTGATAAAACTACCGGAAGAGAACAAGTGGATATCACAGGATTAATGGGACAATACGCCCAGGGAAATGAACCAAGCCATCACATTGCTTATTTATACAATTTCGTAGATAAGCCAGAAAAAACAGATGCCAAAATCAAATACATCCTTGATAACTTCTATAAAAATACTCCTGACGGGCTGATCGGAAATGAAGACTGTGGCCAGATGAGTGCATGGTATGTTTTAAGCTCAATGGGAATTTATTCTGTAACCCCGGGATTACCGGAATGGGAAACCACAACTCCCTATTTTGATGAAATTAAAATTCATCTTGAAGACGGTACTACAAGAACGATTACCAAAACTACCGGCAGAGCTGAACTTAAAAAACTGGGATTCGAAAATGTAAAACCTGTTAAAGATTTTAAATATTCTGAACAAACCGCTTCTCCCGTCATTGCAGCAGACAGAATCTTTGATTTTTCTACCAAAGTAGAAATCACTCCACTGAATGCCAATGACAAAGTGTACTACATGACAATGGATGACAGTGACAACAATAAAAGAAAAACGTTCTCAACTTATAAAGGACCATTCTCCATCACTAAAACCACTCAGGTAATGGCTTACGCTGAAAGAAACGGAGAAAAAAGTTCTGTAACCACCGCTCATTTCAACAGAAGACCTAATTATTGGGATATTAATATTTTATCAAAAGTAACTCCGCAGTACAGCGCTACCGGAAACCTGGCTCTTATTGACGGAATCAGAGGAGATGTTAACTGGAGAAAGGGTGAATGGCACGGATATCAGGGACAAAATTTTGAAGCTATTATTGATTTTAAATCCCCCCGGAACATAAAATCATTATCTTCCACTTACCTTCAGGACAGCAGAGCATGGATTCTGATGCCTAAAAAAGTAGAATATTACGCCTCCATGAACGGAAAAGATTTTGTCCTTCTGAAAACCGTCGACAATACTATTGATCCTAAGGATGAAAAAGTACAGATCAAAGACTTTTCTACAGAAATTCTTCCTACAGAGGCGCGATATATTAAAGTAAAAGCTTATTACTTCGGAAAACTTCCGGAATGGCACCAGGGAGCAGGCGGTGATGCTTATATATTTATTGATGAGATTGGTGTGAAGTAAGGGAGATGGGAGAAGGAAGATGGAGGTTTCTATTTGCCGGAGTACTTTTTAAAGTTGGCCTGAAGAAAGGTTAAAATTAAAATTCGATAAAGTAAACATAGATTAATCTTTAGACTTTCAGAAACGTCCTTCTTCCAGCATCCAGCTTCCAACCATAAAAAATGCGCCCTTCGAAAATTCGAAGGGCGCATTTTTTATCCATTCATTCTTTCCGACCATTGCAGGACTTCCGGAAGTTCCATATCAGAAAATTCGATGTGGATGACTCTTCTTTTCTTTCCGTTAGTGGTTCTGTTAGAGCCGTGAAGCGTTAAAGGTTTCATCAGCATAATCCCACCTTTTTCTACGTTGCAGATTTTTTCGGTTTCTACATTCCAGTCAATGGTTTCAGGTCTGTAAATGCCTTTTGCATGAGATTTGGGAACTACTTTCAGCGCTCCGTTATTTTCATTGGTATCATCCAGATGGATTCTGATGGTATAAATATTTTCCAAAACGTTGAGTGGAGGCTGTACTGCAAACTGATTTTGTTTGGTGGTCCATGGTCCGAAATTTTCCAATTCCATCTTCTTATCTACAGAAATAGTAAGATCCTGATGATAGGCCACATACCAGTTGGAGGTTTCAGGCTTATCAAAATAGATGCTTTTAACTACAAAATATTTTTCTCCAAAGATTTCCTTTAT
>CBFQYI010000644.1:0-2293 GCA_965720825.1 uncultured Chryseobacterium sp.
ATGATTTTTTATTATAATTCTGGATGAATTTTGAATGTAAAATAAATTTTGATCAGAAAATAGTAAAAAAACAAGGCGGACACAATCAATCCGCCTCGCATCTCCCAAATAATTAAATATGAAAAAATATGAATGACTATACCCAACAGGCATTCAGCATCAGATCATGAAGGTCTGTATTTTTAATAAAAGGCTGTAAAAGCTCGTTTCCGGGGCCATAAGCCGCTACTTCTACATAATCTCCGGAATGATCCATACTGATCCAACCTACAGAATTCCTGCTTTTCTGAATTTCTGAATATAATTTAAAAGGCAGTTTCTTATAGTTATAAAGTCCTTCTTCTTCTTTTTCAAGGCCGTTGTAAAAGCTCAGAAGATGTTTGGCTTCATCATCGTTCAGTACAATTTTGCTGCCTTCATAAATCCAGTCTTTGATATCTTTTGTCGAATAGTCTTTATGAATCTTGTTCAGAATATATTCATTGGTGTATTGGTAATCTGAAATGCTGTTAAAATTCCTGGTTGCATCTGTTCCGTAAATCGTTCCCGGATTCGCATTTCCATGGTCTGTAGTGATAATCACCAGAGTATTTCCATCTTTTTCTGCAAAATCCATAACTGTTTTTACTGCTTCATCAAATGCCAGCTGATCATGGATGAGCGCTGCCACATCATTGGCATGGGCAGACCAATCTACTTTTCCGGCTTCTACCTGAAGTACAAAACCTTCGGGATGATCTTTCATCTGGTGGATGGCAGTATTGGCCATTTCGGCAAGAGTTGGGGTATTTTTGTACTCCTGAAGATGTGTTCTGTCAATAGTATAGGGTAATGCTCCTGTACTGAAGATTCCTAATAGTTTTTCTCCTTTTTTAATTTCTTTCAGATCGCTTTGTGTTTTCAGAATCCGGTATCCTTTTTTGCTGTAAACGGAATAGAGATCTTTTTTGTCTTCTCTTTTTGCAGGGTTAAAAAATTCGTCTCCGCCTCCTAAGAGCACATCGAATTCCAGCTCTGCATACATTTCTGCAATTTGAGGTTCAGCATTTCTTTTGGAAGAATTTACACAGAACCCGGCTGGAGTCGCATGAGTAATGGTTACAGTAGTCACACAACCGGCTTTCTTTCCTGCTTTTTTATATTTTTGCCATATGGGAAGATGCTTTTCTCCGTTAGCTCCCATGTTTAAAACTCCATTTTTCACCCGGATTCCTCCTCCGAAAGCTGAACTTGCGGCAGCAGAATCTGTAACGATAGAACTTGCAGAAGCGGTATCCATCAAAGCTCGGGTTACCTTTTTATCATGATACAGATTAAGCCAGTTACTTCCTTTTCCTAAAATGTTCCGTGAATACAAGTCTGCCATTGAAAGTGTTCCCAGGCTCATCCCGTCACTTACCATGAAGATGATATTCTTCGCTTTTCCTTTCTGGTGCAGTTCGGTATTTTTCCCGAAGCTCCATAGATCAGATGGTGATAAGGTCAATAGTCCTGAAAGCAGTGCAGATCCTTTTAGAAATTTTCTTCTGTCCATATTGTTTTTGAAATAATGCTGTAAGTTATCGTATTTAAATTTTTATCGTAACATTGTTGCATTAATTAAAAGTTAATTTTAAATATTCTTTGGAAACGGATCTTCAAAACTTTGTTTTTTGTCAAACAGTTCTTTTTCCCTTTCATTAATAAGGCATTGCTGAAGATCTTTTACCATTTGTTCTTTATCCAGGTTCTGCCCGATAAACACTAATTCATTAATTCTGTCACCCCAGTTTTTATCCCATCTACTTTCTATGAACTTTTGGTTTTCTACAAATGAAGAATATTGCACCCTATGGTTCATAGGCATACTACTCCACCAAACTCCTGCTTTTTCAAGCCTGAAAGAACCTCCTGCCTGAGAAAAATTCAATGCATCGTTGGGTCTTGAGGCTAACCAGAATAATCCTTTAGCTCTGATGGCTCCTTCAGGATAATAATGATTCAGATATTCCCAAAGTCTCATAGGATGGAAAGGCTTTTTATCCCTGAAAACCAGTGAACTTATTCCATATTCTTCGGTTTCCGGGGTGTGATGATCGGATTGTAATTCTTTTTGCCAGCCTGCGGATGACTGTGCCTTATCAAAATCAAAAAGTTGTGTATTTAAAATCTTTTGAGGATCAATTTTTCCGAACTCTGCATGTAAAAGTGCCGCATCGGGATTCAGTTTCCTGATCGCAGCTTTTAGAAAGCCAAGTGTTTCAGTATTGATAAGATCTGTTTTGTTTAAAATGATCACGTTGGCAAATTCAAT
>CBFQYI010000645.1:0-2277 GCA_965720825.1 uncultured Chryseobacterium sp.
AAGAAATGTATAAAGCAAAGCTATGACACCAAAAATTGGCACTAACATAAATAGTTCCATAGTTTATTATTTTATATTAAAAAATTGAGATTAGTCTTATAAATATAATGAAATTATAAACACATAATAAAATTCACTAATAATTATCTATTATTTTGTAAATTTGTTTCTCACCATGATTTGAATTAATTATTTATGAAAAGGATATTGTACACTATTTTTTTATCTGCTAGCATAAGCAGTTGTCAGAATAAGATTCCCAAAGAAAAGGCTGAAATACTTTATTTCGGAGGTCTTATTATAACAATGGAAGATTCTTCTCCACAAGTTGAAGCTGTAGCAGTAAAAGATGGGAAAATACTTTTTGCGGGAACAAAATCGGATGCAGAACGTTATTCGGAGCCAGCGACCAAAATGATTAATCTTAATGGAAAAACTCTTCTTCCTGGTTTTATAGATGTTCATGGACATCTTACTTCAAGAGCCGGGATGATTGATGTTATAGATTTATCTCCTGACCCTTATGGAACGGTAAATTCCATTAAAGATTTACAGACTACAATCAATAACTACATTAAAGACAAAAAAATTACAGATCAACAGCCGATTATCGGAAATGGTTATGATGATGCAATCATGACTGAACACCGTCATCCTACAAAAACAGAACTGGACGCCATCAGTAAGACTAATCCTATCATTGTTACTCATGCTTCAGGCCATGCCAGCGTAGCAAACAGTGCCATGCTAAAGCTTTTGGGAATAACGGAATCATCAAAAGATCCTGAAGGAGGGCACATTGGCAGGGATAAAAAAACAGGAAAGCTGAATGGAAAATTAGAAGAGAATGCAAGTTTCACTGCTTTATTGACCTTAACAGAAAAAATGAATAAAGGTAAAGATACGCAGGCTCATGCAATGGAAAACCTGATGAAGGCTCAGGAGGAATGGCTCAGCTATGGACAAACTACTATTTGTGATGGAAGAACTATGGGAGAAAGTGTTGCTCTGTTAGAAAAGGCGGCGTCTCAAAACCTTTTTAAAGCTGATATTGTTTACTTTCCGGATTATGAATATTTCAAAAAGGATTTCAGCAGTTTCAAACCAAAGTATATGAAGTATGAAAATCGCTTGAAATTGGCCGGGTTCAAATTTTCTGATGACGGTTCTCCACAAGGTAAAACGGCCTGGCTAACTCAGCCTTATTTAGTTCCACCTGAAGGTCAGTCCAAAGATTATAAAGGATTCCCTATTTTTACGGATGAAACTTTATATAACGACCTGAAAACACTTTTCCAACATCACATCACTGCCCAGCTTCATGTAAATGGAGATGCCGCAATAGACCAGGCTATACGTGTTATTCAAAGGTTAAAAGATGAAAATATTTACAAACCGGAATTGCGGGCAACATTAATTCATGTACAGAACAGCAGACCTGATCATATTCAAAAAATAAAAGAATTAGAGGTAATTCCTTCTTACTTTTCTACGCATGCTTATTTATGGGGAGATTGGCATTACTCAAGTGTTTTTGGTCCTGAAAGAGCTTCTTTTATAAGTCCGGCCAACTCAGCATTAAAAGCAGGAATTACGTTTACCATTCATCATGATGCTCCGGTTACACCACCAGATCTGATTACAGCCGTGTACGCAGCAGTGAATAGAAAAACGCGGTCTGGAATGATTTTAGGTCCTAATGAAAGAATCTCAGCACTTGAAGCATTGAAAGCAATCACCATTAACGGAGCTTATCAATTGCAGGAAGAAAATAGAAAAGGTTCTATTAAAGCTGGTAAAATAGCCGATTTTGTTATTCTTGATCAGAGTCCTTTAACAATAGCCCCGGAAAACCTTAGAAATATTAAAGTCCTTGAAACGATAAAAGAGGGAAAATCTGTGTATAAAAGAAATTAAACCGGTTGATACAGAATAAAATATTCACAAAAAAAGCAGATGAAAATCCATCTGCTTTTTGTATGTTTTGGGAAGAAAATCTTATCCTCCGAATTTATCTGCATAGTCTGTTTGAGAAGCTTTGATCACTTTTCTTGCGTGTTCAGCTCCGTAAACTTCCTGGATTCTGCATTTTGCAGGTTCATCCGGTAAGTTTTTATACGTCAGGAAGTAGTGCATTAATCTTCTTACTTCTGCTTCCGGTAATTCAGTAATGTCTCTGAAGTGTCCGAAAGCGTGGTCGTTAATCATTACTGCAACAATTTTATCATCCGCTTCACCTCCGTCAATCATTTTGAAACCTCCGATTGGAATAGCTTC
>CBFQYI010000646.1:0-2273 GCA_965720825.1 uncultured Chryseobacterium sp.
CATTTTGATTTTCTTTAATCTTCTACTCATTCCATGATCCATGTCAAGGTTTTCAAACCTTGACATGGATTACAATTTAATGGAATTTTAATAAAAATGAATAAATTATTCTTTTTCATGAAACATCTGCCGTTACTATACGACAGATATCTATGAAAATTAGCATATAAAATTTTCTTTAAAAACTACTCATCATGATAAAACCAACAACATTATTTACAAAAAAAATAATTAGTCTTCCGCTGTTATTATTTGCCATGGGAACTTATGCCCAGAATGAAGCAAAAACACTCGACAGTCTCTTTACAGCTCTTCATAACCAGAATAAATTCAATGGAAATGTCCTGGTTGCTGAAAAAGGCAAGCCTATTTTTGAGAAAAGCTATGGACTTGCTGATGAAGAAAAGAAACGTAAACTTGATGTACAGAGCACTTTTGAACTGGCCTCCGTATCCAAACAGTTTACAGCGATGGGAATTGTTCTTTTACAGAAAGCCGGAAAGCTGAACTATGACGACAAAATATCCAAATACCTTCCTGAATTGGCATTTTATGATAAAATTACAGTGAGAAATCTTTTGAATCATACCAGCGGACTTCCCGATTATATGGAGTTGTTCGAAAAGAATTGGAACAAAAGTAAATTTGCAGTAAACGATGATATTATCAAAGAATTTGCAAAATATAAACCTGCATTGGAATTTGAACCCAATCAACAGTTTGAATATAGTAATACGGGATATGCCTTTTTAGCAAGCATTATTGAAAGGGTTTCCAAAAAATCTTTTGGAGAATTTTTAAGCCAGAATATTTTCAAGCCATTGGATATGAAACATACATTGGTATACAGAAGCCGTTATCAGCCACAGTCTGTTTCCAATTATGCTTTAGGATATGAAACTGATGAGTCCGGGAAAAAAGTTCTGCTGGACAGTCATGGGAAAGAATATTACACCTATTATCTGGACGGAATTGTAGGTGATGGAATGGTAAATTCTACCCTGGAAGATCTTCTTAAATGGGACAGATCTCTTTATACAAACAAGTTGGTGAATGAAAATGATAAAAAACTGATATTTAATGATGTTACTCCAGCGAATGGAAAACCAAGTAATTATGGATTCGGGTGGTTTGTTAAGAAGACTTCCAAATATGGAAAGGTAGCCAATCATTCCGGAGGCTGGGCTGGGTATGCCACCTTCATAGAAAGGCATCTGGATAATGATAAAACTTTTATTTTACTTCAAAATAACAGAACACCACTCACTAAAATTCCATCTGATGATATCCGGAAAATACTTTATCATGAAAAACTTGGATCTGAAAATCTGAAAAAAGCCAGCCCTTCTGCAGATCAGCTTCAGGCCTATTCCGGAGTATATGCTGCTCCCAATTTCCCGATGAAAATAAGAATATTTGTTCAGGACGGATCTCTTTACGGACAGGCAGAAGGGCAAAACGCTTTTGAACTCACTGCTTACGAAAATCATATTTTCAAATTTGACAGTGCAGATATAAGAATGGCTTTTGATCCGGCAAAAAACACAATGGATTTCACTCAGGGAGGCGCTTCAAAATTTACATTTTCAAAAGAAAAGTAATAAGAATAACAGGTTTTGGCTAAAGCCAATATTATCATCAATAATAGAGAAAGTGGGCTAAAGCCCACTTCTATTGATATAAAAACGACTCTAGATTCAATAGGAACGGGTTATTATCCTGAGCGTAATCGAAGGAAGCCCGTTTAATAATTAAATATAAATTTCTGTGGCTTTAGCCAAAACTTAAAAGTTTATAATTTTACTGTTTAAAAAACCTATCAAATAAAGACAATTGCTCCGACAATGATCTGCTCCAGTATTCGGTAACATGTCCTCCCAAAGATTCTGTGTAGAGATGCTGGATTTTCATTTCTGTCAGTTTTTTATGGAAATTCCTGTTCATCGTAATCATTTGAGTGTCTTCTGTTCCACAATCGAAAATATATTGTTGCCCTGCTCCTGCCATTAACTTTATTTTGCTGTCCGTAAGGAAATTGGGATTAACAGACTCCAGTGGTCCAAGAACTTTATTCACCATATATTTTTGATAGCCTTCTCCGAAAGAATTGAAATCCAACGCTCCGCAAGAACTTCCTACAATACCAAATGTCTTATTATAAGTCACTCCGATATTAGTTGCTCCATAGCCTCCCATACTCCATCCCAAAATCCCACGGAATTTTTTCTCTGCTTTCACCGGATAATTCTTATCAATGAATTCTACCAGTTCTT
>CBFQYI010000647.1:0-2262 GCA_965720825.1 uncultured Chryseobacterium sp.
ATACCGTAGTCAATCTCAATGTATTCGTTTTTCCACCTTCATATGATGGAGTAGCATTGATGTTGATGACGAAGTCTCCGGTTTCGATATAACCATAGTTATGCGTTAACATATTTACCTGAATGATTGTTTCGTCAGTAGATTTCTTCATATCATAGTAATAGGCATGAACACCCCAAAGAAGGTTCAGCATTGTAATTACTCTTCTGTTACCACTATATACAATGATGTGAGAGTTTGGTCTGTGTGCTGCAAGCTGGAAGGCTGTATATCCTGAATGAGTAAGGGTTACAATAGCAGAAACATTAGTTGTTTTAGCAATTCTCACTGCTGCAAGACAAACCCTGTTTGTAATGAATCTTTCATCAATACAGTTATAATCTTTCTCGATAGGCTCATTTTTATGTTGGTAGAAATGAGTAGTCTCAATATTCTTTACAATTTTAGCCATGTTTTCCACAACCTGTACCGGATATCTCCCTACAGAAGTTTCTCCGGAAAGCATTACAGCATCAGCTCCATCTAATACAGAGTTGGCTACGTCATTCACTTCCGCCCTTGTTGGTGTTAAGCTGTTGATCATCGTTTCCATCATCTGGGTAGCAATGATTACCGGCTTGGAATAGAATCTTGCTTTTTCTACCAGGTTTTTCTGGATGGCAGGAACTTCTTCCATTGGAACTTCTACTCCAAGGTCTCCACGTGCCACCATTAATCCGTCACATTCAAGAAGGATTTCCTCAATATTTTTAACGCCTTCAGGCTTTTCAATCTTCGCAATAATAGGAGTCTTGAATTTACCGTTTGGATGTTTTGCAATTAATTCTTTCAGGTCAATGATGTCCTGTGCATGACGTACAAAAGAAAGAGCAATCCAGTCAACTTCCATGTCAAGCATGAAGTTAGCATCCTGAATATCTTTTTCTGTCAAAGCAGGAAGTGAAACATTCGTATTAGGTAGATTAACTCCTTTTTTAGAACTTAACGGACCTCCTTGAATAGTTTTTGCTTTTACAGTATCTTTTTCATTGGTTTCGATAACCTCCAACATTAGTTTCCCGTCATCGATAAGGATTCTTTCCCCCACTTTTACGTCTTGTGGAAACTGTTGGTATGTCATGTACACCTTAGTGGAATCTCCCTCCATCTTTTCATTGGTGAAAGTAAGAATATCACCTGGATTCAGGTAAGATCCTTCCTTTACAACTCCCACTCTCAGCTTAGGTCCCTGAAGGTCTCCCAAGATTCCTACAGAATAACCATACTCACTGTTTAGCTCTCTAATTATTTCAATATTTTTTCGAACTAAGTCGTAATCTGCATGTGAAAAATTTATTCTGAAAATATCAACACCCGCTTTCATTAAATCTAACATTACCTCCTTCGACGATGAAGCAGGCCCTAGTGTTGCGATAATTTTTGTCTTCTTTAAATACTTATTCATAATACTGGATAATTTGATAAAGTTCCTCATCAGAACTCAGTGTATAATCTTGAATTGGAAACACAAGATTTTCAGGGAGCAAAATTACGGAAAAATCAGGAAACTGTTCCGAACTATGCAGAATATATTCCACATCTACCTGATTATTTAATAAAAATTTAATGTTTTCTTCTTCTGTAAAGAGTTCTGTCTGAATTTTTTTTTGCTTACTTTCAGAAGATTTATTGGAAATGAAGGTAAAACAAGTCTTCGTATACTTGTGGTAGGCTTCAAATCTTGGAAAAAAATAATCATAATAACCTCCATGAAAAACAAGATCTTTCTTTCTTGAAAAATTGAGGTTGTTGGTTTGATTTATTTTGTAGAAAAACTCGTGAGCAGGTACATCTTTGGCTAATCTTACCAATCCTATGGCAATATCTTCAAATTCTATATCATCAAGATCATAAAGTTTTTGAATTTCCAAGTATATTTTCTTTTTTATTTAAAATATAAAATGCTCTCTGTGCTGCTTTCTCCTCTGCTTTCTTCTTGGAAGTCTCTGTTGCATTAGCAATTTTTTCTTCTCCCAGCCATACATGACACCTAAATACGATAGATTTATTAGCTTGTATTTCCTCGCAGGTTTCGTATTTTATATTGACCTTCTTTTTTTGGCTCCATTCTAGAAGGAGACCCTTATAGCTTACAATTTTGTTTTCAAGCTTATTGATCTCGGAAGGGGTCAGCAATTTTTCCAAAATAATCCTTTTGCAGGCATCATAATGGAAGTCTAAGTAAACGGCACCGATTAAGGCTTCAAACAAATTTCCAGAGAT
>CBFQYI010000648.1:0-2256 GCA_965720825.1 uncultured Chryseobacterium sp.
TATACTAAGATTAGTCTATTTTAAATTCTACAATCCATTCCTTACCGCTGCTCTGATGGGAGTCAAAAGATCCATCAACCCGTTTAATTTGATTTCATAAACCGTTGACAGCTGCATTCCCAATTTTCCCTTTGGCATTCCGTTTTTATTAAACCATTCCAGGTAGCTGATCGGAAGATCAATCAGAATCGTTCCTTCATACTTACCGAAAGGCATTTTCATTACACAGATTTCTTTTAATATTTCGGGATTAAGTCCTTCCACTTTTATATAATTAAATTAATTTTTCTTTAATATCATCCTGACCGGGTAGTTCAAGATCCGGAGGGGTATCTTCATCCGAAAATTCATTTCTGTATACCTGAACCAGAAGAAGGGTCAGAGAGATCAGAATAGGTCCGAAAATAAGTCCCATGAAACCAAACAGATTCATCCCCATGATGATCCCGAATACGGTATTCAATGGGTGAATATTTTCCAGTTTCTTTAAAAGGGTAAAGCGAAGAAGATTATCAGTAAGCCCCACCACCACAAGACAGTAAATCGCTAATCCCACACCTTGTCCGGTATTGCCCTCAGCAATCATAAAGATACACACCGGAACATAGATAATAGCCGTTCCGACTACAGGAATTACCGAAGCCGCTGCAGTTAGTGCAAAAAGCAATGCTGCGCCCGGTGCCCCAAAAATCAGATATCCAATAAGAGCAACAATTCCCTGTCCTATAGCTACAACCGGAATTCCGATAGCATTAGCCATGATCAGTTTTCTCATTTTATCGCCAATCAAAGAAATGTTGGATCTCTTTAACGGTGCTGAAGAAGTAAGGATCTTTTCAAAAAGCCTTGGTTTTTCAAGCATAAAATAGAGAATAAAATACATAGACATCACTACCGTAAGGGTATTGAATGTCCCACTGACTGCAGAAGTAGAAACTTTTCCTACATTATCTTTCAGTTTGGCCATATTTTCTTTACTCAGAATATCAAATCCTGTTTTAGAGAAAATATAAGAATGGATTTTATCCAGGAAGATATTGAACTTGGCCATATAAGCCTGTGCATTTCCCAGCTTATCAATAATCAGATCAGCAATAAAATAGATCGGAAGAATAAGAACAATAAGACTTGCAAACATCAATGCAAAGGCTGCCAGTGACGGTTTCCATTTTTTTTCTTCCTGCAGATAAAAATTGTATTTCCTGCAGACTACATAAATGGTAATTGCTCCCAGCACCGAGGGAATAAACAATGCCAGATTAAAACAGATCAATCCGGCCAATACCAGAATGATGGCCAGCAATGACATCTGCTTTATCGCAACACTGCTTATTTGTTTGTCCTTATTCATCATGTATTTTTATTTTATTTACTGTACATAATTTGTCTCGGTTTTCCTAAGAAAGCACAATAGGTTGAGTACATTACAATCATAATAAACGGAGCTGTCAGGATAATTCCTATTCCACAAAGAATAACCCCTGCAATAGAAATCAAAAACCCTAAAAATCCTGTCAATAAGAAAGTTCCATAGTTTTCTTTAGCAATGTTGAACGATTTTGATAAAGCTTCTGTAGCTGAAGCATTTTCAAATAACAGAATCGGATAACCTATCAAAAGGAAAGGATATACGAAAATAATAGGCAAAACGCACAATGCCAGAGCAATTGAGGAAATAACCCAGGCAAGAAGACTGTAAATCAAAATATTTACAAAATTCTGGCGGTATCCGATAAAAAGATCAGAAAATTCAATCGGGCTTTTGGTATTGTATTTATTGACCATGTAGATCAACCCTACATACAAAGGAGATAATAAAAGCCCGAAAAGGCTGGAAGCTCCCATATATAAAGGAAGTCCCGGAGCGCTCCAATAATTAAAATCGCCTCCTGAAGATTTCATCTCTTCTACCATGGAAGCAGAATCAAACCCCGTAAGCATCTGAATAACAGATCCTCCAATTAGATAAATAATCATGGCTACAATTCCGTAACCGAAAACGCCTTTGTACATTTCAAAAGCATGAGAAATAATTGATCCCGTATCTCTGTTAGGTACAGAGCCTTGCTGATCAAATTCGTTAAATTCAGACATAGTTTAAATATTTAATGATTTTACCAAATTTACTTTTTTTTAGTAAAAAATCACATTAAACACGAATGAATTTTAACTTTTCTCCGAAAAGACAGTTTTATAAAGTGAGTAAATCATGGCATTCCAAAAAGGAAAAGTGAAAAGCCCACCTATCAGAAACAG
>CBFQYI010000649.1:0-2245 GCA_965720825.1 uncultured Chryseobacterium sp.
GCATGAGTTTACTACATCCATATTATATAATTGCAATCGTCTACATGCTGTTCTTCAGTGTTCAGGAAGTGTATGGAAAGAAGGTTGATAAAAAATGGTTCTGGTTCCTTGCTGTTTATTTTATTATTATTGTTGGTCTAAGAGATAGTGTAGGTCCGGATTATGGAAGTTACAAAGGAATTTATATTTACTCTGATACCAAAAGCTACTACAGCATCTTTATGAAGATGCTCCATATGGAAGGGACGGAATCACTGGATGTGGAATGGCTATATACCTTGATTAATAAGGTTCTTCTCAACTTTTTTGATGCTCCTTTTTATATGCTAACACTGGTTATTGCTATTTTTGCGATGATCTTTAAAGTAGAATACACAGAAGACAATACCTTTTATCCATTTACTTTTACCCTTTTCATGTTTATTCCCAACTTCTTTATTGGGGAAAGTGGGCAGATCAGACAAAACCTGGGTACTTTTATCGTTTATTTTGCAATACGGTATATTAAAGAACGAAAGCTCTGGCATTACCTGTTTTTTATATTCATAGGATCGGGTATACACAGTGTTTGTTATTTATTCCTGCCGATGTATTGGCTGGCTCGCATTCCGTTGAATAGAACGGTGATGTTGATTATGATTGTAGGTTCTGTCTTTTTATCTCCTTTTGAAATCTATAGGAGTTTTGGAGGTTTCTTAGATGGTATGGCCTCTAACAGTACACTTGTAGAGGGTTTTAATGGATATATGGATGAAACGGTACAGCGACTTAACGGAGGAATTGGAATTCCGGAGGTAATGATGGCTATCCTTACTTTCTTCCTTTTTGTTTTTGATAACAAGATGAAAGAACTCTATCCCTACTATGAATACCATAGGAGTTATGCTGTAGTTGGTATATGTCTGTATTTTATTTTTAGAAATAACCCTATCTTCTCATCCAGACTTGCAGGAGCATTTATTGGGTTCTCGTATATCATTATTCCGAATGCAATGTATGCTGTTTCGGGAAGGGTTAAAAATATGATTTACGCCTTTATCATTGCACTTGTCGTCTTCAATTTTGTTATCTTCTCTATGTTTAATAATATCAAAGCCGGACGATTTTCGATTGATCGTTATCAAAACCATATTCTTCCATAGAGTTTTGAAAATTAAAATATAAAGGCGGCTTAAGGCTGCCTTTTTTTATAGACAAAACTTATTGCTATTTACTTTGTTTATTAGGTTTTGTTTTGGGTTATTAATAACATAATTAAAATATGATGTTTTTATTTATATAATAAATCACTTTTTATTGAAGTGGGCTTAAAAATTGCATTCGCTAATCACACTAAAACCTAAGGTATGAAAAGATTAGCTGGAAAATTAGCGGCAGTCATCTGCCTGATATTATTTGGAATCAGTTCCAAAGGTAATATCAACAGAAATCTATGGCTCAATGAGAGTAAGGACTCATTGAAAAGGCCACTGAATGAATTGATCCCATTATTTCTTCCCGACTGGAAAAAAGCTCCCAACAGTTACATCTTTGATCCCAATCAGAACAGTGAAGGATTGTTGGTTCCTGTAAAAAAAGCTTATGCTATGTGGGAAGGAGGCGGATATCTTAACGGAAGCGGCATTCCGGCAGGAACGGTAACTGCAGATGTTTTGTGGGAAGATGTTCATGGACTTATAAAATCCGGAGTCAATTATGCTCTTGAAATAATAGGAGCCGGGCAGGATGCTAAGATAAAAGTCCCTGTCAATAAGACAAAAAAAGGGAATGCTGTGGTAGCTCTCAAAGTAAACGGAGAGATTTATTGGAGCTGGCATATCTGGGTAACAGATGATCCTACCAATGGAGTTGCCTATAAAAGTTTCAACAATGTCAAAAGAATGAAATCGGACGGGACAACAGAAGTTATCCCGGATTCCGATTGGAAATGGATGGATAGAAATCTTGGAGCCATTACAAGTTCTATCACAGCATCAGACTGGAACAGGAGTATAGGGCTTCTTTATCAATGGGGAAGAAAAGATCCTATACCACCCTTGGTAACAAGAGGAAATGATTTCTATGAAGCTTCAGGATCCATAGGCAGAGTAAGGCATAGAGGAGCTAAAAATATGACCAATGCTGTAAGTATTGATGATCTCAGGAAATTTGTTCTGCTTTCCGCTGCAGAGGTTACCAATAATATGAGACTTTCTGTAAAAAATCCTTTGAGTCTTATTTATGTTAATAAAGATGATAACTCAGG
>CBFQYI010000650.1:0-2231 GCA_965720825.1 uncultured Chryseobacterium sp.
TCCAAAATCTTTATCATCATATAATAATTTACTGATTTCGTTCCATGTCATTGAAATTTTCTGTTCTGTATATTGCTGACCTACTGAATGAAGTTCTGGCTTTATTTTACTTCTGTAATTCCAGTCATTCTTTATAAATTTTTCAGTTTTAAAAGCCTTAATATTTTTGAAACCAAACTTATATGTTTTAAATTCAACTTCTCCGGCATGACTGTCTGCATTTATCTTATATGTAGGATTAATTGCTCCTGTATAATTAATATTGAATAAAATAAATAGAGGCGAATCAAGCACATATTCAGTATAAACCGATGGAATATTTAATTCTACAACCATTTCAGGGACAGAAAATAAATAAGGAGATTCTACATCATAACTATATTCAATTACAGAACCATCTTTAACGTTAGGAAAAGTCAATTTTGTAACTAACACCTTTCCATTCTCTTCGTCCTTATACTTTGAATCTCTATCAACTTTTTCAACAGCAATCTTTCCGTTCTCCAAATTATAAGTCAAAGCTTTCAAGTTGGACAGATACTCCTTTTGATTACGAAAAATTTCAAGATTTAGATAATCTTCGGCTTTATTCTTATTATAAATCTTTATTCTATAGAAGTATTTTTTTACAAGTTTTCCAGTAGTTGGATTGATAAAAAAACTATCTGACCGGTACAAGAATTCTGCAGGTGCGTTTTCATCAATAAGAGATTTAGATTTTGACAGTTCTTCTTCTGTCAGTTTGGATGGATTCAAAAATTCGTGTTTTTGAGCATTTATAAATACTCCAATCACCAGGAATGTGCTCCATAATATTCTTTTAATAATTAAATTTTACTTATTAAAATTTTCTAATTATCGACGCTTTGTATTTTTTTTCTGAAATTAATATAACTATTGTATTTTTCTTTAGCATAAACCCCTTTGTTTATCTTAATATTTCTCAAGACTTTAAGATTTTGCCCTTCTCTTAAAAATTTGATCTGATATTCTCCAAATTCTGAATTCAAATTAAAGTCTTCCGGTACTTCTTCAATCTTATAGTTTTTGGGAGCCATAAATTCTATTTCATATTGATCTGAAAAAGAAAGACTAATTTCAAATGGAAGCTCTCTTTTTTCATCTGTTTTATAAACATTGTGATCCAGAAACGGAATAGCTCTAAATATCAGATTATCACCTGTTTTCTTTGAGAAATTCAATGCCCTAAAATCCATACCAAACTCAAGGGATGCTTTATCCCTATCATTCACAAAGTTTTTCATTTCAATTTTATCAAAATCAACAGAGCTCAATTGCTTTTTCAACATTTCATCTCGCTCTTTCGGTGTCAAGCTAACATATCCTAAATTAAAGTCATATTGTGCCCCTGCATAAGAAAGCTTACCTTGCCCGTCTAAACTATTATCTTCATTGACTTTAACTTTAAGAATCTGAACTTCTTTATTCTGCTCTGCTGTATAATCAGGAGTCTGTATAAATTCAATCCCGCTATCTTTTATGGCAAGCACATTTCTGTTGGTGGTCGAGAATGATAAATGATTAAAAGCAATATGCTGAGATGTATTTTCAAGCCATATCATACCTTTCTCTGTAGGAACTGCGAGAATCACATGATTTCCTCCCATTTTAGGAAATTCAGGATCAAAAGAAATTTCAGATGGATTAGAATTGATAACGCAATAATAAGAGGGTATCTCCGCTTCATCTAACAGGGTTTTCATATAATTGGTAAGCCCTTTACAATCACCATATCCTTTTCTTTGAACTTCCTCAGGAAGCATGGGTTGCCAGCCTCCTATTCCTAATGCTACAAATATATATCTGGTTTTTGACTGCATATGCTGATAAAGCCTTTTTATCTTATCTTCCACTGTTCCCTGTAAATTAAGGGACACTACGTCTGCTTTTATAGTAGGAGTAGAAACAGAAACTGGTTGTAGAATACTGTTATAATACCACATTCCAAATTCTTTCCAGTTGTTTATATTCCCTTTTTTACCTTCTAGATTAAATTTGGATAAAGCAAAACTTACTTTGGGTAATATTTTCACAGGATTCGGAAGTAAAGACACCTCATCTATCGCTGGTACATTTTTATATGTATAGGTCTTATCATCATCACTACCCTTTTCCATAACTGAAGTATACCCATATAATGATGGATATATTTTTGACCTTAGTGTAATCCCCGATTTATTAATAATTCTAAACTGACTTTCCTCTAAAGA
>CBFQYI010000651.1:0-2231 GCA_965720825.1 uncultured Chryseobacterium sp.
GTAAACGGAGTATCCGCTAAATACGAATACAGATTATTGATTTCATACAGTGAACCACCGTAGTTATTCCGGACATCGATGATAAGGTAGGGAGATTTTGCATCGTTGATCTTGGCAAAAGTTTTTTTATAAAACTCATCCGAATAGTCTCTTGAAAAGCTTTTCACCTTAATATAAGCAATAGTACTGTCTTTGTCCAGAAATTTAAAACTTCTGTTATAGGAATTACTGGAAGCTACATAATCGTTCAGTTTCTTTTCCAGTGTCTTTTTTTGCATTTCCTTATCCTTTTCAAGATCAGAGTCAGATTTTGTTTCTCGGGTTAAGGTATATGTCTTTTTTTCTCCCTTATAGAGGGTTTCAAGAGTAGCTTTGCTGCCAAAACCATTTTCGGCAGTATAAAAATTAAAGAACAGATCTTTTAAAAAATACGGATGGAAAGTGGTATTGTCACCATCACTGCTGATCAGGCTTCTGTACTTCTTGATATAATCGGATACAGGAACATTGTTGATGGATAAAATTTCAGTTCCTGGTTGTATTTGTTCAATAGAATCCCTGTTCTGAATAATATACATCTGATCCCCTGAAATATAATATTCAAAACGACTGAACATTCCTTTCTGATGTTCCAGCCTTTTTATTTCGCTTTTGGTAAATTTCTTTCTGGGAATTCTCAATGAAAGATGTCCTTCCCGAATTCCTGCAATGACAGGCTGAAGTTTGAAATAGAACTGAAGAGGAGTAAGAGGCTCGGTGATGGTCTGTTTAAGACTGTCAAATTTACGTTCCAGCTCCTTCTTGGGAATATACCAGTATAATTGAGGGTGCATTTGCTGTAATTTTGAATACGCAAAATCCACATCTTCTTTAAGTTGCTCCGGTGGAATACATGAAGCCCGCTGTTCGTTGTGTTTTTTTATAGAGGCACAAGACGAAAAAATAGCGAGAAGAAATATTACCGAATAATTTTTCAATGTATCTGAGTTTTTTAGGGTGCTAAAATAGAAAGTTTAAAATTAATCCCGACCTAAATAGGTAATAAATTTTTAAAAATACATGATAAATTTAGTTAAAAAATGGAGTAAAATGGAATAAATTTTCATTTAAAAGCAAAAGTCAATACATTTGATATTTATTTTGTACAGATGATTTACTGGATTATTACGAGCGTGGCTGTTTTGACGGTTACTTTTTTTATAGTGATCAATATGAAGGCATTTGGTGGAGTGCCAAAAGGGAAGAGGCTGAAGCGCATCAGACAGTCGAAACTCTATAAAAACAGACAGTTCCGGAATATCAGTCATACTCCTTCCATTACAGAGGGCTACAAGATGTGGAAAGTAACCTACGATTTCTTTTTAGGAAAAAAAGATCCACTGTTGAAACCTTTAAAAGCCATTCCATCTCTTCATACGGATTTAAAAAATATAGATAAAAATCAGGATGTGTTTATCTGGCTGGGACACTCATCTTATTATCTGCAGACAGATGGAGTTTCCTTTTTAATAGATCCTGTTCTGAGTCTGTATGGTTCACCTTTTAAATACTTTAATAAAGCTTTCAATGGGGCAGATATCTTTAAGCCTGAAGACATTCCTGGTGTAGATTATCTGGTCATCACCCATGATCATTTCGACCATCTGGATTACCCAACTGTAAAATCTATTGAGGAAAGAACAAAAATGGCCATTATTCCTTTGGGAGTGGGAGCGCACCTGGAAAGATGGGGCTATGCTGAAAACAAGCTTATTGAAGAAGAATGGGGAACAGAAGTTACACTGAAAAATAATATAAAAATTGTTTTCACTCCTGCCAGACATTTTTCCGGAAGAAGAGTAAGACAGAATGATACCCTTTGGAGTTCTTACGTTCTGATAACACCTACCAGAAAAATTTTCTTAGGAGGAGACAGTGGCTATGATTCCCATTTTAAAACAATAGGCGAGCAATATGGACCTTTCGATTATGCTGTTCTTGAAAATGGACAATATGGAGAGGCATGGAGGTATATCCATACATTGCCGGAATATGTTGTTCAGGCTGCTATTGATCTGAAAGCAGAACGTATTATCCCGGTTCATGCTGCCAAATTCGCATTGGCACTTCATCCGTGGAATGAACCTTTACAAAAGATAACAACCCTTGGAAAAGAAAAAAAACTGAATATCCTCACTCCGATAATCGGCGAGGTAGTAGATCTGAACCAGTCAGAACAAGCGTTTACAGCC
>CBFQYI010000652.1:0-2214 GCA_965720825.1 uncultured Chryseobacterium sp.
TAGATAAATCTAAAGCTTTTTGAAGAAATCTCATTTTTTCAACTAAACCAGGTAGCTCTGTTTGAAGTTGAAAATATTTTGACTCTTTCATTTCTAAAAGTTTTTTAGACTCTTTAACTTGTAATTGCATTTCTTGTAATAATCTTTTAGCATTTGTTTTTTCTGCTCCTTGTAAAGGTTTTTTACAAAGTTTGCAACAATCCTCCGGCGTATTAAAGTCAAGTTCCTCTAAACATTGAGGACAATGAGTCAAAGGTAATTCTCCTATGGAATGTCTCGTTAAAATTGAATTATCTAACTCTAAAATTCGCTTTTCAAGAGTTGAAATAAACTGTTTAGAATCTGCTATTTCTAAATCATAGCTGTTAATAAGTGATATTTGATCATTAACCTTATTTTTATATTCGGTCAATTGTTTTTTTATTTGCTCTGTTTTGGTTTCTGTTTTTTTTGTTGTCTTTACAATATTTATCTCTCTTAATTCATGTATTTGTTTGTTAAATGCTATTAATTGTTCCTTTGCCGATTCTAAGTCTTTTTCAATAATATTTTTGTTTATTGAACCTCCAGAGTGTATTATAACGTTTACCAAATTTTTATATTCCCTTTCCTTTATGTCTAACTGTTTTTCATTATTTCTAAGATTTATTCTATCTGAATATAAACTATCATCATAAATACCTAACAATATTTCTGATATAGTTTTTCGTGTTAATGGAGGGTCAAAATTTTCGTATCTGAATATACTTTGTGGAGGTGTTTCTTGATCCACGTATAGAAGTCTCAGAATTTGATGCATAGTAATATTACTATCTAAATCACTTTTAACTTCAGGAAAATTAAGAGCATTGAAAAGTACATTTGAGAAACTTACTGTGTTTTCTGTGCCTCTATATGGATAAATATTCCAATTAAAATTATCGATTTTAGATTCTTCGTAATTACCCCAAAAAATTTGTAATGGAACCAAAAAGGATTTACCAATATCTCTTCTAAGAGTAAATACTGCATCATTTATTGAAACTTCTGCTGTAACATCTTTACAGTTGTTAGCCTCTGTAGTCCAATTGTCAAATGCACCTCCTAAAATATAAAATATGAAATTTGATATTGTCGATTTTCCTGAGCTATTCTTTCCCCTAATTATATTTACACCTAAATGAAATCTTTCATCGTAAACTATTTTATTTTTATAATCCCTTACAATTAATTCATTTAATATTAAAATAGGTCTACTTTCTGTCATATTTATATTCTATTAAGCCTGTTCTCTCTTTAATTCCCCAAAGTGAAAGATCACTAAAGCCGGTGATTAATTTGATAACATTTGATTTTTCTATACTAATTTCGACTAGCTTTAACTCCAATTCTTTTGGCAATTCTTTATCAGTTCTTTTAATAATATTTTTCAAAAACAAACCACTATCTATCAGCCCATAAGCGGATAAGTATTTCAAGGCAGAAGATTGATAAGGTTTCATCCTTTGGATTATCCGCTGTGGATCTATAAGATCTTCATAAGGATTATTAGCTTTATCTTTAAATACTTTCTTCAATTCTAATAAATCGATAGGAAATTTAATCCTTCTAGCTTCATTTGGAAATGTTAAATAAAAATCCCAAATTCTAATTCGATCAAATTCAACTTCGGTTTGCTTAATATTGTTTAATAATTGAAGCATTCTAAATGCACAATTATATATATCGAATGCTGGATGATATACTAACATATTTCTAATTCCATTTAATATGACAGTTCCCAGTTAAAAAGAAAATCATTCCCATTATATCATCTTCAGTGTATCTAAATAGATTTATCCCTAGATCATCTTGGACTGGCTTAATAATCCTTTCTGTAATTAATTGATTTATTTTTTCTTCTGGTGCTCCATCACAAATTAGACCATAAATTTCCATCATAAATCCCCTTCTTACTTTAGCCAATAAATATATATTTATTTCTTGTGCAATAACTGAAAGTTGAGAATTTTGCAAAAGTTTACGATGAAATGCATCTTTTACGGTTAAAGCATAAAAAAGAATTCTTTCTCTTCCACCTTGTCTAAGTTTCTCCTCAAGCCCAATAACTTGTTCGTCAATTACTGAGTTATAATAATCTAGTTCATCACAAAAATCTTTAAAGCCGGGATTTTCTTTTTTTTCCTTCTCATAACGTTGATAAAGATCTTGTATATATGTAGAGCTTGAATTGGA
>CBFQYI010000653.1:0-2205 GCA_965720825.1 uncultured Chryseobacterium sp.
TCCGTTGGAAAGAGTACCAATTCTTAAGGACGGATCCACAGGGATGTTCTGTCCATAGACATTTAGAGACATCAGGAAGATGGCTGAAAACGAAGATAACATTTTTTTCATCTACATTATTTTTTGACCCCTCAAAAATATCGATTCTCTCTGCAATTAGCCTTTTATCACAGGGTTAAATTGAAGTTAAAAAATTTAAATATTATAAAATGAAATCAAATTGTTTGTTTTATATCGCTTAAAATGATTTTTAATTAAAAACATTCATAATTTAATTAAAATAGACTAATTAAAAATAAGACTATTTATTCATTTTTCCAGAAATTATGGTCAATCTGCCATTATGTTGTCCTTCTCAAACAAAAAAAACCGTTGTATTGTACAACGGTTTTCTTATTTTAATTAAAAAAAATTAATTAGCAGCGCCTGCTTTTACAGTTACAGCTTCTGCTTTTTTAGGTTCTTCTTTTTTAGTTTTTTCCCAACCATCTTCCGGCATTAGGGTTGCTACAATTCTTCCTTTTGTAAGATATTTTTTCGCAACATTCTGAAGATCCTTTACCGTAAGTGCTTTTACTTTATCCTGATAATTTAAGATATCATACTTATCACTTCCGTCTAGCTGGTTCTTAGCAATGGCATTCATCCAGAACATATTGTCTTTAAGTTCTGTCTTGTTGTCATTGTATTCTCCTTCTTTGTATTTATCAAGGTCTTTTTGTTCAGGACCATTATCAATAAGCTTCTGAAGCTCTGCAATCGCACTTTTAGTCAGCTTATCTGCATTTTCCGGACCACAAGGGAAATTAATACCGAAACTATACGTTCCATATGGTATTTTATTCATTCCTCCTCTGGCACCTCCTCCATAAATACCGCTTTCATCTTCTCTCAGCTTTTCGATAACTTTAATGGTAGCTACTTCTCCAAGTGCTGATAATGCTAACGCTTCTTTTTCATTGTAAGGAGCCTCTCCGCTGTAAGAGATAGACACCATACTCTTGGGATCTTTTCCTTTTTTATACACTTTGCTGTAATCTCCGGTCATCGTTCTGTACCCTGTATCTTTATACATTGTTGTTTTTCCTGACGATGGCAGACTTGCAATATATTGCAGAACTTCATCTTTAAATTTGGCTTCGTCAATGTTTCCTACAAAATAGAACTGGAAGTTTCCGGCATTGGCAAATTTATCTTTATAAATATCGTAAGCTTTTTTATAGTCTGTATTGGCCCAGTCTTTCTCCATTGGGAATACCCCGATAAATCTAGGGTTCTTCTGGTTCATGAATTTCGCATGCTCATTAGAGAAATAAGCCTGAGGATTAGACAACAGGTTATTCAGCATAGCAGACTGCTTTTCTTTATAAGCATTGAAGGAAGCAGGATTGTAATTTAAGCTTGTAAAATAAGCATACATAAGTTCCATAGCAGTTCCTAAATCCTTTTGTGTTGTTCTTCCGGAAACGCCTTCAAAAAGAGAAGTTACCATAGGATTTACGTTCACTTGTTTGCCGGCAAGATAATTGGTAAGATCTGCTTTTGAGAATCCTCCTACTCCAGCTTCTGTTAATGCTGAGAAAGCAAATTGTGTTTTATTGTAATCTGCATCCGGGATCAGAGAACTTCCTCCTAAACTTCTAGCTGTAAATACAATTTCGTCGTCTTTGAAATCAGTTTTTTTGAAAGTAACTTTCGCTCCGTTACTTAAAGTCCACGTTGTTGTTCCCAACTTGGCGTCTGTTTCAGTTTTAGCAATTTTCCCTTCAGATTTGAAAGGTTTTACTAAATTTTTGATGGCTGCTTTTTCTTCGTAAGGCTTAAGATCAGCCATTTTCACAGCATCAAATGTATTCAGTACCATTGCTTCTGTAGGCATGGTTACATTATCTTTTTTAGGTCCTGTAACTACAATTACCCTGCTGTCATCTTTCACCATTTTCTTGATGATTTCATTGGTTTGTGCAAGGGTAACGGATGGTAAGAAAGCTTTGGTATCTTCATATTCCCATGCTATTCCAGGAATTGGTTCCTGCTCCAGGAAGTTTCTTACATACTCGTCTATCAGAATCTCACTTTCTGTTTTGTCTTTGTTGTTATAAGATCTTTCAAGATTGGAAAGTACCTGAGATTTTGCTCTGTCCAGCTCAGATTGCGTAAATCCGAATCTTTTGGCTCTTTCAACCTCTTCCAACAAAACTTTCA
>CBFQYI010000654.1:0-2194 GCA_965720825.1 uncultured Chryseobacterium sp.
TATTCAGGATACTTCTCATGAAGATAGGTAAGCGTATCAATAGTATAGCTTGGCTTCGGAAGGGAAAACTCCACATTGGAAGCTCTCATATTGGGATAGTTCTTTACGGCAAGCTGTACCATATCGAGCCTGTTATGATCATTCAGTAAAGATTTTTTGTCTTTAAAAGGATTTTGCGGACTTACTACAAACCAAAGTTCATCCATGTCAGAATTTTCCAGAATATAATTAGCCAGAATAAGATGTCCGATATGAATAGGATTGAATGATCCGAAAAATAAACCGATTTTTTTCATTTTTTGTTAGCTAATAGGTAGCGGATGGCAGGTAGCAGTAGTTTAGAATATCAATATTTTGATCAGAACTTTATGTTTGTTCAGGCTTTTATTACCTGCAACCTAAATCCCGCAACCTTACTTACTCTCTAAATTTTACATCCTTAATATTAAGATAATGAGTTACATTGCCTTTCCAGTGATTTTCTTCCAGGGTAAAAGCAAGGTCGAAACTTTTATTTTTAAAATCCTCAACAAACTGTCCCAGTTTGAATCCGACACATTCAATATTTCGTCCCGTAGATTCCTGTCTGATATAAAACTTCAGGTGATTATTATCTTTTCCCATTGTTTTTACATACCCGGAAAGTTTTTGATTCGTTAATGTAAAAATAGGTTTCATATTATGAGGTCCAAATGGAGCCAGCTTTCTGTGGAAATTGATAAACTCTCTGTTGATTTCGTCTACTTTAATCTCCGTATCAATCGTAATAGAAGGTTCTTTTTGATGATCCTTGATTTTTTCAGAAACAATTCTTTCAAATTTTTCCTTGAAAGCATCAAATTTATCCTTCTCCATCGAAAGTCCGGCGGCAGCATGATGTCCTCCGAATTTAAGGAAATATTCAGAACATAAATCAAGGGCTTCATGCACATCAAAATCAGAAACAGATCTTGCAGAAGCTACCATTTCCCCGTTATTACCATCGGTAAAAACAAGTGTAGGTTTATAATAGGTTTCAATAAGCCTTGAGGCTACAATACCAATTACTCCTTTATTCCATTCAGGATGATAAACGATCGTAGTATGCTTAGTTTCCTGCTGGGATTCTATAATCTGATTCAGGGCAGAAAGAGTGGAATTCATATCCAGTTCACGCCTTTCATCATTGAGGTTCATGATATCATTTACAATCTGATTAGCATGTTTCAGATTGTCAGAAACCATAAGCTCTACAGCCGCTTTACCATGAGAAATTCTTCCGGCAGCATTAATTTTAGGAGCGATTTCAAAAACAATATTTGAAATTTCAAAATGAGACAGCTTATCCTCAGGAATCAATAATCTTAAACCAAGATTTCTGGTCTTTCTGAGGGTTTTTAATCCCATTTTAGCCAGAACTCTGTTTTCTCCTGTCATCGAAACAATATCTGCAGCAATGGAGATCGCCAGAAGGTCTGTAAGTTCAAATAATTCTGCTTCCGGTAATTTGTAAATGGTATTAAGTCCCTGGCAGAGTTTAAAACCAACGCCGCATCCGGAAAGTTCTTTAAAAGGATATCGGCAGTCATTTCTTTTAGGATCAAGTACAGCTGCAGCATTAGGAATCTCTTCACCCGGAAGGTGGTGGTCACAGATAATAAAATCGATGTCCAGATTACTGGCATAGTTGATCATATCTAATGCTTTGATTCCACAGTCCAGAGCAATGATTAATGAAAAACCATTTTCTTTGGCAAAATCAATTCCTTCCGTGGAAATTCCATATCCTTCAGAATTTCTATCCGGAATATAATAATCCAGATATTTTTTCTCAACAATTTTGCTGAGATAAAGGTACATCAAAGCAACAGCTGTGGTTCCGTCCACATCATAGTCACCGTATACCAATATTTTTTCACCATTTTCAATAGCGGTGGCAATACGCTCTACAGCTTTTTGCATGTCTGCCATTAAAAACGGATTGTGTATATCGTTAAGGTTGGGTTTGAAGAATTCTCTGGCCTTTTGATAATTGTCAATTCCCCTTAGAACGAGGATTTTAGATTCAAAAGTACCAAAACCAAGTGACGAACTTAGTCTGTCAACAACTTCCTCATCGGGTTCAGGCTTGTAAATCCATTTTTGACTCATTTCACAAAAATAGGGAAAAAAGTTCTAAAAGCATCTTTAAAAATCAGCAAATTAGATTTTAAAA
>CBFQYI010000655.1:0-2186 GCA_965720825.1 uncultured Chryseobacterium sp.
ATTTATAGATGGATACAAGGATTATAATATTGCAGGGTTAGCAAAAGATCAGTTAATGAGGGAGCTTATGGATAAAGAGCCTCTTACTACGGAGTCTAAGCTGGCAGTACACCAGGCCTTGATGGATTCTAAAAAAAAATCAAATAAAACGTTTGATTTTTTTGATGCAAAAGGTTTGAATGAGTTTGTAAAAAAAAGTAAAGATCAGGATGTTGATGTTATTGTATTAACTGCCTCTGGTTTTCCGAATGCCATTAAAGCAGTATATGAACTCAAAGGATTAACTCATTTAAAGGATGTTTCAGTAATTTCTGTTCCGGTTCATTACGGCCGTACTGTAATGGCAGAAAGTAAAACTAAAGAGATACAGGAGTACGAAAGAGAGCAAAGATCAGGAATTAAAGAATTGGATACTGTTTATAATATTTTTGTTGATGATACTAAAATAAATATTGATGTATTTAAAAAAAACAGCAATCCGGCTACCAATATCGGGATTTTAGCGGTCAGGGGGATTAATGTAAAGCAGCTTAATAGTGCGGTAAGTAGAACACTTACTCATGCTGGCAAAATAGGCAAGTGCGGGCAGCAAAGTGAAATTAATCCTGTTTATGAGAATGTTAATCCACACAAAGTCACGGAAGGTCATGATCTAGAAAAGGATTTTCTCTGGAAAACAATTCAAAAGATGTTTCGTATGCTCATTCTGAAATGAAAGATAGAAAACCATCTTTTAAAGGTGCACCTGAAGAATCCAGGCTGTAAAAATATTGAATAAATATAAAGCAAAATTTACTGTAAATATATGCCTCTTGACTGAAAAAAAGATCGCATTTGTATTATCAACCAATTTGTTATACTCAAAAAAAATAAATGAAAATTTAAAATATAATAGAGGGAATTTTAAAAACAAAAAAATGAAAAAATATGTACTGGTTTTAACCGCTTTTCTTAGCTCAATGATCTATTCTCAGGTGGGAATTAATACTGAAAATCCTCAAGGCATTTTTACCATAGACGGAGGAGGAGATAATCCAATAACAGGAGTTCCAACGACTATTCAGCAATCCAATGACCTGATGATGTCAGCTGCCGGAGATGTAGGACTGGGTACAGTAGCTCCGCAAACCAGGCTGCATGTAGCAGGTGAAATTACGGTAGATATAACAAAATACTCAAATATACATCCTGTTTCAATTGACATGTCAAGAGTTCGTGCTTCGGCCGGAACTGCCTGGCATTTGCCAATGGGCTGGAAGGCAGACAGAAGTCTTGCTGTCTTGCCGGGACAGTTAGAGGCAGCTGTAAAGGTGGTTGCACGAGGTAATGGTACAGTACTAACTATTCCTTCTGTTTTATGGGGAACAGGAGCAACAGATACGGAGTTTTACGGTTTGAAAATTGAAGGGTATTATTTTGACCACTGTGCTGATTATCAAAATATGGGGGTGATAAGGATTTATATTACTCATGGAGGAATGAATGTACTGCTTAATGGTAGAACACAAGGTACATTAACAAATCCTTCTCCAGGTGTATTTACTTGGCATGCTCCCAGTAATGCTGTCAGTAGTTGTAATGGTAAGACTTTTAGTTATAATTCGGCTACAAGAGTTCTGTCATATAGTGCTATTAGTGAATTTACTACATTAAGAGGGACAGCAACACTATATGGTAATACAGCTCCATAAGTCAATGTCATGTCTGCATATATCTGGGCTGATAATAGCTTCGGCAGGCTCAGCCTGACAACGCTTAAAAATTTCGGTTGGTATTCGGGTTGTCAACCGTGAGCCTGCCGAAGGGTTATCCCTAAGAAAACCTTTGTTAATGATTAATCTTGTGTATTAATTAAAGGGATCAGTCAAAAAAACTATTATCGTTCCGGTATGATCAACAATTTCGTTTTATACTCCAGGAGCCGATGTTGAGAACTGAAAATAGATTGTCTTTTAAGTAAATTCAACGAACATCACGTCATTTTTTTTCAGCTTATTAACACGAATAAAAACTACATACATAACGGTCTATTCTTACGGTATTAATTTTCAGTGGATTGTAACACCGCCTAATTTTGCAAATGATTAATAGTTAAACAATAACGGGATTTTAATTACACGTTGCGCAATAGATGATCTGCTTAAAATAAATGTATTGGGGGCTATTTTCAAAAAATCAGTATTAAT
>CBFQYI010000656.1:0-2179 GCA_965720825.1 uncultured Chryseobacterium sp.
GGTTTCAATAAGAAACTAGCCAGCTTTATAGATTTAGGACGTTGTGTTTCCTTGAAATATTTGAAAAGACTTTCAACCGTATTTCCTGTATCTACGATGTCTTCTACAAGAATGATGTGACGGTCTTTCACTTCTTTAGTAAGCTCCATTTTCTGATAAACGATACCTGTAGATTCAGTTCCTACATAAGAACTCATTTGAATGAAGGCAATTTCGCATTCTCCCGGGTAATATTTTAAAAGATCAGAGAAGAACATAACAACTCCATTTAAAACCCCAATGAAAACAGGGACTTCATCCTTGTAATCTTCATAAATTCTTAACGCTGTCTCTTTTACAATTTCCTGAATTTCGGCATCCTTTAAATAAGGAACGAAAGTTTTGTCGTGAACTTTAATGCTTTCCATAAAATTTTTAGTAGTTGGCAAAGTTACGGATTTTTGATTAAAATACTTTCCTGTTTTTATCAGTTTGAAAGTTTAAAGGTTTTGCAACAGCAGAATTGAATATCATGACGAAGTATGTTTAAACATTCATAACAACAAGCTTTTGAATGAGATAGGATGATATAGCTTCAAAAAATAGATTTTGAAAGTTATTTTGAAAAGCAGGTGTTTGAAATAAGGAAGAAAAAGATAATGATAAATATCCTGCTTGTTCATAAAAAATGAATATTCCGGAAAATGAGTATCTTTGTTCTTTCAAAACCCCAAAATACAGACATGTAGGATATAATTTCTTTCAGATTCAATAAAAACGGTAACGATGATGTTACCGGTGTTTAACCATTATTAAGAAAGAAATCATGATTTTACTGCAAAATATATCCTTTGGGTTTCCGGGAGGAAATCTTCTATTCAATCATATCAATTTAACAATACCGTCTCATACCAAATCTGCTCTGGTAGGGAGTAATGGTATGGGAAAATCAACCCTGCTGAAAATGATAGCAGGTGAAATACAACCTTTGGAAGGCAATATTAATATCCAGGGTAATATCTTTTATGTACCACAGATGTTCGGAAATTGTAATCATCTTACCATTGCAGAATGCCTGAAAATAGATCAGAAATTCCATGCTCTTCAAAAAATTACCAATGGAGAGGTGGACGAAATGTATTTTGAAACGCTCAATGACGACTGGGATATTGAAGAACGATGCCAGCATGCATTGGAACACTGGGGACTCGGAGATTTTGAATTAACTCAAAAACTGGAAGGCCTGAGCGGTGGGCAGAAGACCAAAGTTTTTCTTGCCGGAATTCAGATCAATCAACCTGATACGATCATATTGGACGAACCTACCAATCATCTGGATAGGGAAGGCAGAAAGCTGCTGTATGATCTTATTGATAAAACAGATGCAACAGTGGTTATCGTTAGCCACGACCGTACTTTACTCAATCTTGTGGATACCCTATTCGAATTAAGCAATCAGGGAATTGCAACTTATGGTGGAAACTATGACTTTTATGCAGAACAGAAAGAAGTAGAGGAGGAAGCTTTGCAAAATGATATTCACTCCAAAGAACGCGCTTTGAAAAAGGCAAAAGAAAAAGAACGGGAAACATTGGAACGTAAACAAAAGCTGGATGCAAGAGGTAAAGGGAAGCAGGAAAAATCCGGAGTAGCCAGAATTATGATGAATACGCTCCGGAATAATGCTGAAAAAAACAGCTCAAAACTTAAAGGGGAACATGCTGAGAAAATCAGTGGGATTTCCGGTGACTTGAGAGATCTGCGCTCCTCTTTAAAGAATTCTGATCAGATGAAAGTTAATTTTAATGATTCCAATCTGCATTCAGGAAAGATACTTGTTGCCGTTGAAGATATTAATTTCACTTACGGAAAAGAAAAACTCTGGAAAGAAAACATCAGCCTTGAATTGAGAAGCGGAGATCGAATATCAGTGAAAGGTTCAAACGGTTCCGGTAAAACGACACTGATAAAACTTCTGTTGGGAAAAATTGAACCTTCGGAAGGGAAAATAAACAGGGCAGAATTTAACAGCATCTATATTGATCAGGAATATTCTCTGATTGATAATGACTCGACGCTTTATGATTTTGTACAGACTTTCAATGACAGTGCCATGCAGGAATCCGAAGTGAAAACATTATTGTCCAGATTTTTATTCTGGAAAGATACCTGGGACAAAAAATGTAGTATGCTGAGTGGC
>CBFQYI010000657.1:0-2169 GCA_965720825.1 uncultured Chryseobacterium sp.
TAATTTGGAGTCGATATTATAAAACAGGGTAAATTGATGTCTCTGTTCCATAAAAACTTTTAAACATAAAAACCAGATGAATATTATTTGTGCATTGTGTGGAACACCACTGACGCCTGCTGATATGTCCGTAGGTAAAAATAAACTTGCTGATGGCGGTTATTTGTGTGCAGCATGTTTTACTAAAGCCATTACAATCAATAGAGACCTTATCAATAATCTTGACCAATTCTATTTTGCAGAAATTACAGGAATGATTCTGAAAAGTAAAATTGATGCCAGCCAGAATTCGGGAGAATCTCAGTCTACGACCAACAGCCACTACCAATATGACGCACCTACCAGATTAGATGAAATAAAAGATCAGATTGTTGCCCTTAATGCAAGATTGAGCGTTTTGGCTAACGAAGAAGTGAATGAATTGGCTAATGTGTTGGACAGAGATGAAAGATTATTGGCTATCGCAGAAGGCATAGACCTTCAGAGTAATAGAGAAGGAATTATATTTTCAACCCAAAAGAGAATTGCTTTTATTGATAAAAAATTTCTGGGTGGCGTTGCAAAAAATGAATTTTTAATTCAGGATATTTCTTCTATTGATCATATTGAAAACCTTTTGTATTCAGTGTTGAAAATCAATACCTATAGAGGTTCTGCACAGTTCAAACTACACAATAAAAACGATGGAAGAGCATTTTCTAAGGTTAAGAATAAGACCTATACTGAAAATGAATTAAGACAAGATTCCAGTCCATTGCAGGCATTTACTCAAACAATTCCGGATCTGGTACAGGAAGATGTATATTCTGCAGCTCAAGAAGATTCAAATACAATTTTTGAGCAGCTGGAAAAATTGGGCAAGCTGAGAGAAAGCGGAATTTTAACAGAAGAAGAGTTTGCAGAACAAAAGAAAAAACTGCTTGATAAATTATAAAAGAAGAAGAAATGAGCAATAATTGTGCATTGTGTACTACAGAATTAACATCCATGGATACGCTTTTGGGAGCGAATAAGCTTTCGGACGGGAATGTTTTATGCAATAAATGTTTAAATAAAGTAAGCGATATCAATGATGAATTGCTTTATAACCTAAATAAATTCAGTATTAATGATATCAATACATTGTTGAGTACAGAAAAAACTGAAGCAATTCAGGCTGTCATAACTACAGAATCGACTCTTCCTGCAACGGTAAATTATGGTTCTCATCAAATTTCAAAAGAGGTTTACAAACGAAGACATCAGAAAATAAAGAGTGAACTGGCAATGCTGAATGCGAACCTTTCTATCTTTACCAAAGGAGAAATCAAGGAACTTCCTTATCTTATTTCTGAAGAAGAACAGATCATTGCAATTACAGATGCGCAGTTTGTCAATACCTTAGCTGCCGGAATATTGGTAGCAACACCTTTGAGATTAATTTCTGTATCAAAAGCCATGTTTGGTGACGCAAAAATCAATGATTACCCTAATGAAACCATTAAGGCTGTAAGCTTTGTAACAGATCCGAGATCACCCGTTATTAAGCTGCATCTTGATGAAAGAGTGGTAGAGTTTGAATGTTTCATGGATAAAGATGATGCAGAAAAGTTCTACGACAAGATAAAAGGTACGTATAATAATCCTCAGGAACAATCCTCAAAACAAATCGGTTCTGCAAACAAAAGTGTTTCAGTTTCATCAGAAGAAGTTTTTAATCAGCTTGAGAAATTAGGAAAGCTCAGAGAGAACGGGATTTTAACTGATACAGAATTTGCAGAGCAAAAAAAGAAACTGCTGGAGCAATTAAAATAAAATTTTTAAACCAAATCATGAAGGATAAAGTATCTTCAAAAATAGTAGAAAGCTGGCTGAAAGGATGGTGCCTGTCAAGAGAAACACCTTTTCCTGTGTCCTATAAATCCGGATTTCATGTGGTTGTAGGAGATGAAAAACAGAAAGAGCGTTTCGTATTTCCTGAGCTTAATGATGATTTTTTCCAGCTTGCCAATTCAATTGATGAACCATGGATTTATCTGAAGGTATCCACTTCTCCTGATGAATTGATCAGTAAAATCCCGGAAAGATGGGAACTGCAGTCCCAAGGATATCTGATGACCTGTTTTCATCCGATGAAATTTTCGGAAACCAGTCTTGCAGAAGGATATCATCTTGAATTTTCCAATTATA
>CBFQYI010000658.1:0-2159 GCA_965720825.1 uncultured Chryseobacterium sp.
TGGTTCATTGGTTTTGCTTTCTCTGCTAAAGCTGGCCAATCCTTTACAATTAAATCATAAGGCAATGCTATTGAAAACGGAAGAACCGGCGAAAAATATCTTTTAGCCAATCAGAATTTAAGCTACAAAGAGTTTTTTAAGAAAGTAAACCGTATTACCAGAAAAAATCCAATAATTATCCCCTTTCCAAACAAATTTTTTTTTTTATTTTTTTTATTTGGTGTTGTTTTAATAAAATTAAAAATAAACACGGATCTGTGTTCTGCCCATATGAAAGCCTTGCAGATCTATAATTATTATTCTAATCAGAAATCAATAAAGGAGTTGGGCGTTCAATACCAGCCAATTGATAAAGCGATCGAAGATGCTGTTCAGTATTTCATTGAAAATCCTGTCAGAAATAAAAAAACCAGCTGTTAAAAGCTGGTTTTATCAAATTATCTTGTGATTTTCTGAGTTACATTTTTATTGGAAATAACACAGGCTTTACTGCAGTTATTGGCACTTGAAATATTAACCTGTACCAATGCCGGTAATGATCTGTATTCTTCCTTGTTGTAAGGCGCCTCAGTTCCATTGCTCCCGCCCCCTTTAATATCATATTGTACCTGGGCTACTCCTGTAAATCCGGCCGCAGGCTTGAAAGAAAGTGCTCCGGTAGTGGGAAAGTAGGTCCATGTTCCCTGGCTGTTGGTATAAACACCTCCTGTTATATTGGGAATTACAGCTCCGTTGCTATCCAGAAAGCGGAACGAATTAAAATCAAGGTTGTTATACGAAAGTGTTGGTGGGTTTTGGCCACTTGCTGACGAGTAAGCCGCATCATTAAGCAAAGGATAATAGATTGACTTTATCCCTGGGCATCCTGCAAACAAATCATCTGTTACTTCAGCTGCATAAGGTCTTGTCACCCCTAAGTTTTTCAATAAATGTATATTTTTGGCAGCTCCGGTAGAAGCGGCAAATCCAATTCTGAAAGTAGAAGGTGCCGAAGTATCCAAAGTCCTTACCGTACTGTTGGATATGGTAGTCTCAGTGTATTTCAGAGATGTTGGATAGTAATAGTTATCAATCACTTTTTCCTTCACCGTTCCGTGCTGTATTTCCAGGTTTATATTATAACCACCGGCAGGATTAGGAACCAATGTGATATATGCTTTACGGAACCTTGCATCATTTTCATTCTGAGGAATTGTAGTTCCGCCACTTTCAATACTGAATTGTTGAAGAGTCGTATTTTTAATGCCAATATATTTTCCTGTTGCTGCATCCAGATAAGCAGATCTGTTGCTGCTGGATGGTGATGCATTGGTCGCTATACTGTAAAGCAATGGATAGCCATTATATCCTGCAGGCTCAGCTGAAGACAGATACTGGTTTCCACGCTTTCCTCTTAAAGAAACATTGCTTCGCCCATCGGCTAGCCCTACTCCAAATATTCCATTTCTAACCCTTTCACCCTGGTTAAAGCTTGTTTTAAAATTTCCGAATTCATCCAGACCTATTCCCAGATAGGCTCCTCTCAGCCCTTCAGTAGATTCTCCTCCACGTACAAAGCTATATCCTAATCCTCCACCAAAATATCCGAGATTAAGCTGGTCTTTAGGGATAGATCCGTCAACTAAGAATATAGAGATTCCGTCTCCTCCATTAGTATTTCCTCCATAAATGGCGAATTCAAACTCAAACTTGATTCCCTGGTCACTTTTGAATATTTTATCAGCAAGTATCACTCCTCCAGAAATGTTATTGACACTTCGGGTAAGTCTTAATCCATCTGTCGTGAAGGTTGCATCATTCTGAACACCGCTAGTCGCTACTTTATAAGCTTCCTGAGGCTGCAATCCCTGAGTAAAGTTTACAAAATACGGATAACCGGTTCCCTGTTCGTTCTGTGCATGAATGCTTTGAGAAAAAATAAACAAGGAAAATGTAAACAAAAATCTTTTATATCGTAAAATTGAGCTGCTTTTTATCATCACTCAATTATTTAACAACGAAAACAATATTGATAAAAGAACAGTCCGTTGCTGCAGCTTTTACATCATAAGTCATTACTCCATCATCAGAAATAGAAATATTACTGAATACATTAGGATCAGCATCCGTTACATAATAGTAAAGATCTTTACTGGACGGGAAAAAAGGAATTGAAGCGG
>CBFQYI010000659.1:0-2156 GCA_965720825.1 uncultured Chryseobacterium sp.
ATTTGTGATTCCTATCCATAATCAATATGAACAGGAATGCAATGCATGTGCTCTGGATAAAATGGGAATTCCGAATTCCAAGGTGTTAAATCTTCAGGAAATAATGGAATGGGTAGCATCAGATCATCATCTCAAAGTAGATTATCCGGATGATATTGAAGATATCCTGGTAAACGAGGTTTTAATTCTTTAGAAAAATATCGTCCACATCACTCATTCTCATCATCACAGACCTTGCATACGAACAGTGCGGATATACCTTCCAGTTATTTTCTCTGGCAAATCTGATGGCTTCTTCGACTAAAAATTTTCCCATTCCTCTGCCTTCAAATTCGGGATGTACCAATACAAAAGAAATAATAAATTTATGATCTTCAGGGAAAATAGTGTAGGTAAGCCTTCCTACTTCTTTTGTTTCATTATTTAAAGTAAGAACACCGCCATTTCCGGATTTATTGTTTTCAAATTTCATTGCAGTAAAAAATTTGTTATTATTGTTTTTCCAATATTTTTATACGCTTTGTAAGTTCCTGAATCTCTTTTTTTAGAAGGTTAATATATTCCTGCTGGTTTTGAAAAAGAAATTCAGGAATGTTATAAAAGTAATTGTTGCTAGCGGAATAATTACCAGAAATATTGTCATAATTATTTACCTGATGAATATTAGCTGGATCATCCTCTTTTATATCTTCTACAGAAGTGTTCAGTGCCTCTGCAATGCGCTCCCATTCTTCGTTTGAGATTTTAATTTCTCCCTTTTCTCTTCTATGATATTGCGATTGCGTCATATGCAGCATTTTGGCCATGCTTTCCTGCGTGTATTCTTTGTCCTTTCGGGCTTTGATAAGTTTATTTTTGATCATCCTTGTGTTTTTATGTTGATACAAATATAGTATTTTACGGATTAGATAAATATAAAACAGTCATACCTATATCTTTTTTTAGTTCATGAGGGTATGGTTTTTATTACAAAAAAACATTATTTAGTAATTATAATTAGTATTTATGCGGCAAAATCACATAAAAATCACATAAAAATCATAGGCTTATTTCATTCTTGTTTGATATATTTGGAATGGTAAAAACACACAAAACAATTTTAAAAAAAAATTATTATGAGAAAAATTAAATTACAAAAGGTACATCTGCATGATGCAAAACCATTATCCAGAACAGAATTGAAAAACGTTTTTGGAGGATCTGTCCCAACATCTCCTCAATACAATGACGGAGGCAGTTACATGTGCTGTAACCGTAATGGTTGTAGTGCATGTGTAAATAATGCTATACCAGCATGTGTTGAAGGAGCCTGGCCAGTTCCATGTTAATTTGATAAATATGGAAAGGGGTTAATGACCTGATTTTCCCCTTTCCTTTATACATTTCAAATCAATGAAAAATATTCTATTTTTTCTTCTTATCATAATAAATATTAATGCTCAAAATAAGAGATTTATATATGACTATCAATTTGTTTCCGATTCTACAAAACACTCAGAAGTAAAATCTGAAACCATGTATCTGGATATTGGGTCAAAAGGGTCTGTCTATTATAGCAGTAGTGCTTATGTGAATGATTCAACTATGATTGCTGATGCAAAACTGGGAAAAATGACTATGCCTGCTGAAGGAAAAATTAATGAGCGTGTATGCAAAAATTACCCTGATTATAAAACTTTTCTTTGTACGAAATTCTATATAGAAAAATATAAGGTTTTAGACGAAAGGCAGCAAAATTGGAAAATACATAAAGAGAAGGATAAAATAAGCGGTTTTAATGTCCAAAAGGCCAGCCTGGAATTTGCGGGAAGAAAATGGATAGCTTGGTTTACCACAGAAATCCCAATCCAAGATGGACCTTATAAATTTCATGGATTACCTGGTTTAATATTGAAAATTGAAGATGAGACGAAAAGCCATTGTTTTGTATTGAAGGGCATGAGGTCATTATCTAACAATACGGTTAATATTGATCAATCAAAAAAAGAAATAGAGATTAATCAAAGGAAATATGGGAAGTTATTTAAAGAATACAGACAAGATCCTGTAAAAGATTTAAAACAGTTATTTAATGAAGGGAAAATGGTGAGTTATACTGACAGATCCGGAAATATAGTTACTCCTTCACAAATAATTAAAAATTTAGAATCTGAACG
>CBFQYI010000660.1:0-2150 GCA_965720825.1 uncultured Chryseobacterium sp.
AATGGCTCGCCTCCAAAAAGATAAACCGTTCCGTTTTCGCTCATATCGAATTCGCAAAGCTTGGTGTCTTTAGCAATCATCAACTGTTTTGAGCCATAAGAATTTCCTTCTGTGGTCACCGTTCCATCCAGAACATACATGGCTGCTTCCCCGTAAAGATCTTTTCCGATGCTGATTTTCTTAGCTTCTTTTGTTTTGATCTCAATGAAAAATAACTTGCTGTGTACCGGAACTGCTGATGTTCTTCCAAATGCTTCACCGGCAATTAATTTATACTGAATACCATCTTCTTCCCAAACCGGAATTTCATCCGCTTCAATATGATGAAAAGTAGGTTCAGACTGCTCAAGATGCTTCGGAAGACCCACCCAGATCTGAAATCCGTGAAGTCTTTTATCACTGTGTCTTAAATATTCAGGTGTTCTTTCGGAATGTACAACTCCTTTTCCGGCAGTCATCCAGTTGACAGCACCCGGTTTTATTTCAATAGCGCTTCCAATGCTGTCTCTGTGGAAAATAGAGCCTTCCAGCAGATAAGTTAATGTAGATAAGCCGATATGCGGGTGTGGCGGAACATCAAGATTCTGATAATCTTTTAATTCTGAAGGTCCCATATGGTCAATAAAAACGAAAGGCCCAACCGCTCTTTTTTCACGGAAAGGAAGAAGTCTTCCTACCAGGAAATTTCCGATATCTGCTGCTTTTTCTTCAATAATAAGTCCAATATTTGACATGATGATGTGATACTTTTTAAAATGTTATTTAAATAAATTGATGAGTACTTATGAGGTTTATAGTTTGTCATAGCCTTCAAATCTCTCATCCACGATACGTTTCCATTCAGGGTGTTTCTTAATAAAAGCGAAAACATAAGGACAGAAGGGAAGAAGTTTTTTTCCGCTTTCTTCAATAAAATTCAAAGTTTTTTCTACTACCGCAGCCGCTGCGCCAGTTCCGGCCAGTTCCGCTTCTGCTTCAGTATGGATCAAAGAAATCTGATGCATGGTTTCACGGTAATCAATGAATGCGTAATGTCCGTTGAATTCTATTTCAAATCTTTTTTCGGCTTTTACAAGAGGTATATTTTCAAATTCTGGTTTCATAATATTTGTACTAAAAGTGTCGCGTTTCCTATCAATGCAGGAAATTGCGTATTAAGATAAGTAAACCTTATAGGTTCATAAAACCTATAAGGTTTGCCATTATATAAAGTTAATAAAAAAAGGAATAATCGAAGATTAAGATAAATTTAAATCTTTTAATCTTCCAGGTATCCGAATTTTCCGGTATTATAATCCTCGAAAGCCTGCATGATTTCTTCTCTGGAATTCATCACAAAAGGTCCGTGAGGATAAATAGGTTCGTTGATAGGCTCACCGCTGATAATTAAAACTACAACATCTTCTTTTGCTTCGATGGTGAATGTTTCACCTTCATTTTTAAACAAAGCAAAATGATCAGCTTTAATGGTCTCTTCTCCGTTAATGATAATATTTCCTTCAATCACCAAAGCTGCGGTATTAAAATGAGCTGGAAAATTAAATTCAGCTTTTCCTCCTGCTTTTAGTTTTGCATTCATCATATGAACAGGAGTGAAAGTGCTGGCAGGTCCTTTATGACCATCATACTCTCCGGCAATTACTTCCACAAAGCCATTTTCACCCAGATCTACTCTTTCCATTTTGGAGTTTTCTATAGCTTGGTATTTTGGGCAGCTCATTTTATCCTTTGCCGGAAGATTCACCCAAAGCTGAACCATCTGAAAAATTCCTCCTTCTTTTGCCCATTCTGTTTCATGATATTCTTTATGAAGAACTCCTTTGGCAGCAGTCATCCACTGAACATCACCTTCTCCGATCACACCGCCGCCGCCAGCGCTGTCATGGTGCTCTACTTTTCCGCTATACGCTATGGTTACTGTTTCAAAACCTCTGTGTGGATGCACTCCTACACCTCTTGGCCTGTCGGATCCATTGAAATGAAATTTTGAATTGTAATCCAGCATAATAAAAGGATCCATTCTTTTCATATCCAATCCAGGTACTCCCGGAATGAAATTGTGAACCCTGAATCCATCGCCTACAAAGTGTGCAGGTTTTGGAGATACTACGATTTCTATTTTTTTAGTTGCCATCACATTGTTGATTTAT
>CBFQYI010000661.1:0-2149 GCA_965720825.1 uncultured Chryseobacterium sp.
ATATAAAAACAAAGGAAAATCTATTTTTTAACAGAACCAGAGCCAATATTGATTATTTGGTGTCAGACAACAGTTTACTTACTTATAGTTTAGCATTTGATCCATACAGTGCAAATAAAAATATCCAGATAGATCAAACTTTCGGTACTATTGAAAATAATATATATGAAAAAATTAATGATAAGCCTTATACATTATCCCAACAATTAAGTTATACATCTAAATTATCTCCAACAAGGCTTTTAGCTCTTTATATTTTTAATGACATCAACCATCAAAAAAATAGCTTTCAAATAGATAACTTTCCGAACATTTTAAATTTAGATTCACCATTATTACAATATAAAAAGTACAATCAAAAAACGTATGGATTTTTAGGTACTTATACTTTTAAACCCAAAAAATTAATTTATTATATAGGTTTAGGATATTCTTCTGCTCAGGAGAATTTTTTATCGTCAATTGAAAATTCTTTATATTCAAATACCAATGGATTCAACAGAAATTTTTACAATGTAGATTTCAATATTTATAAAAGGAAAGGTTTTTTTCAGTTTTCACTACAAAATACATTATTGTATTATTCTTCACTAAACAAATTTTTGTATTTACCCAAAGCAAGTGTGAAATTTCAATTAGATAAAATGTCTGAACTCAATTTTCTTTATGAAGCAAAAAATGATTTTATAAGTTCTAATCAAGTTTTCATTCAACCCATACTGGAAGATTATAACAGATTGTTAAAAGATAATATTTTAAGTGTAGGTCTTCCTATCAGAAGCCATAATTTAAGTGTTTATTTACGATATTTAAACTTGTATTCGGGTACACAGCTGTCTTTAAATTTTAATTTTATTAAAAATGAAAAATCGATTATAACAGCAAGTCAGTTGTTGCCACAATATGTTGCAATAAGTCAGGTTCTGAATTCAAATTCTACGCAAACATGGTACACAGGTATTAATTTTGAAAAGAAGCTCAATTTTATCAAAAATAAGATTAAATTAAATGGTAGTTATTCCAGATCTAATACATTGAATATTGTAGATCAGGTAGAAAATCCAATTACTTCAGAAAATATTTTTATAAAGGCAAGTTTAATGAGTGTTTTTAAAAAAGAATTTTTCAATTATGAATTAGGTATTTCTAAACAAACAAACATTAGTAATTATACTTCTTTAAATAGAAAAGTAACCAATGATAGAACTGAAGTATTTGTAGATTTTGAAGGTTCTATTAATAAAGTTTTAAAATACAATCTTCGCAATCATTATAACATATATACCTCTGAACAAAAACAGTGCTTTTTAAAAACAGATTTTGAAATATCGTACGATTATATAAAAAAATGGGAATATAGTGTCGTTGGTAATGATATTTTAAATTTTAATAAAACACAAGTTGTTCTGTCCACCTTACAAAATGTAACACTTCAAACAAGTATTATCCAGAGATTACCTGGATATATTGGACTAAAAGTGAAATACAATTTGTAACTCTTTTGATTCTAAAAATCCATATTTTGAAGCTAATATCTTATTATTCCAGACTTTTAGAATATTTTTAATTATAAAAAGTGTTAACAGAAATATAAAAAAATTCTTTAGCCACTTATTTTATGACAAAATGATATTAATAGAATAAAAAAAGACTCATTTAATATCAATGGAAATACTAAAAGAGTCAAATTATCAATTTTAAAAGAAACTATTCTTTTGTAGGGGCTGTCTTATTTCCCTTTTACTAAACTGTTTACTTTTCATAGACTGGCTTAGCCGTGTTTACTCCTTTTGAAGTAACCCTTTTACCTTAAATACTATATTATAAGCAAGCTATTGTAGATTCTTCTGAAAGAGGAATTGGTTCCATTAATTATTTCTAAAGAGAAGATTCTTTTTAGAAATTTTTATTTATAGACATGATCGATGTCATGACAAATGTGTTTAATTTTTTTGTTTAACAATTTTGTCAAAAATAATTTTTACTATAAATTTGCACAAATTTGTTTAACAAAATGTCAAATCAAGCAAAAAAAGACCAAACACAGGAATTGATCAAGGAGACAGCGAAGAATTTATTCTTTGTGAAAGGAAAGTTTGATGCTACTACGCAGGAGATTGCAGATGAAGCAGGAGTGAACAGGACCCTT
>CBFQYI010000662.1:0-2145 GCA_965720825.1 uncultured Chryseobacterium sp.
CTGTTGATTGATACCATCCATGAGCCCAAGGGAACCATTCCTTTTAAAATGGCTCCTTTTGTTTATCTGGGGACCATTGTAACTCATTTTTTCGGTGGTTCTGCGGGTCGTGAAGGAACAGCGCTTCAAATGGCCGGAGCTATCGCAGATCAGCTTACCAGACCTTTTAAGCTCGACCGAAATGATAGAAAAGTATTAATTATTTCAGCCATTGCAGCCGGATTTGGTTCTGTTTTCGGAACTCCACTAGCTGGAGCTGTTTTTGGTCTTGAGGTTTTTCTGATGGGAAGAATCCGTTATAATGCTATCTTTCCTGCATTTGCATCCGCCATTCTGGCAGACTGGGCTACCAATCTCTGGAATGTAAAACATACTCATTATCATATTGATTTTATTCCTAAACTTGAGTTCCTGCCAATTCTATATAGTATTCTGGCCGGAATAGCTTTTGGAATCTGTGCTGCTGCTTTCAGTAAAATCATCCACTGGATGGGTTCTCTTTTCAAATCAAAAATCAAATACCCTCCGCTTCGTCCAGTTGTGGGAGGAATTGTTATAGCACTTGCCGTCTTTGCGATGGGAACAACCCGTTATATCGGATTGGGAGTTCCTGTGATTGTAGAATCTTTTGAAAAGCAGCTTCCACTATATGATTTTGCTTTAAAAATGATTTTTACCATTGTTACGCTTTCTGCAGGATTCAAAGGTGGAGAAGTTACTCCATTATTCTTTATCGGAGCTACATTAGGCAGTGCTTTATCACTGTTTATTCCTTTGCCTTTCGGATTATTGGCAGGAATGGGATTTGTAGCCGTATTTGCCGGAGCTACCAATACTCCTTTAGCCTGTATGCTGATGGGAATTGAATTATTCGGAGCAGAATGTGGTGTGTACGTGGCTATTGCCTGTGTTGTTTCTTATCTTCTCTCAGGGCATAACAGTATTTATACAAAACAAAAGATTGGAGAAGCAAAAAACAGAAGATTTGAAAGTCAGCAGGACAGATCTATTTCGGATTTTTTATAAGGGGTTTCGGGATTCGTGGTGCGGGTTACAAGTTACGGGATGCGGGATGCGAGGTCACAGTTATTTGTTTATTTTGTTGCGGGATACTGGTTTTTATTAGTTCTTAGTTCTTCACTTATAAGATCTTGAACCCAAAATCCCTCAAACTCAAAACCCCGAAACTCGCAACACGCATCTCATTACCCTCAAACTCTCCCGCTCCCTTCATCATTTCCAACTATAATTCGTAATTTTACCCCATGTTCGATTACAGATTAAAAGTTTTCCATACGGTGGCTACCCGATTAAGTTTCACGAAGGCTTCAGAGGAGCTACATATTTCCCAGCCGGCTGTTACTAAACACATTAAAGAAATTGAAACTCAGATAGGCGCTAAACTATTTGATCGTAAAGGAACTTCTATCCAATTGACTCAAAGCGGAAAAATTTTGTTTGAACATGCCGAAAAGATCAGAAATATCTACCGCGACATGGAGTTTGAGATCAACCAGATAAGTCAGCAACATAAAGGAAAGCTGATTATCGGAGCAAGCACAACCGTTGCACAGTATATTTTGCCGGAAATTTTGGCCAAATTCAATTCGTATTATAAAGATATTAAGATTGAACTTCTTACAGGAAATACAGAAACCATCACCACCCTTTTGAAGGAAGAAAAGATTGATCTGGGCATCATTGAAGGAGAATCACAGTCTTCTTATTTCGAGTATAAAACATTTAAGCCTGATGAAATTGTTCTGGCGGCAAAGTCAGACCATCCTCTTGCTCATAAAACTTTACATTTAAAAGACCTTTATCAGCTGGATTTCATCTTCAGGGAGCAGGGTTCCGGGACGCTGGAGTTTATCCAAAACAGGCTTAAAGAAAAGGAAATCAATATCCATGAATTGAATACCGTCATGCAGTTGGGAAGCAGTGAAAGTATCAAAAATTATCTTTTTCACTCAGAATGTATGGCGTTTCTTTCCATCAGCACTATCCTGAATGAGCTGAAAAATAATATACTGACCGTAATTGATATTAAAAACTTCAGTATTGAAAGAGATTTTCATTTTATTTTGCCTAAAGGAGATCAGTCTGAACTGATCAGGCTTTTTCTGAGATTTGCAGAATAAGCAA
>CBFQYI010000663.1:0-2143 GCA_965720825.1 uncultured Chryseobacterium sp.
CAAACCATAAAAACAGATATTCTGTATTATGACAGGCTGGCTAATCAGGCTTATTTTAATACAGGAGGGACAATCTCTGACGGTCAGAATGTGACCTACGCCAAAGTAGGAACTTATTTTCTCAATACAAGAGTGGTGGATCTTACCGGAAATGTAAAAATTGAAACCCCTCAGTATATTATAGAAGGACCCAATATTAAACAGAATCAGAATACAAAAATTGCTGATTTTTTAGGCCCTACAACCATTACCAGCAAAACCAATCCGAGAAACAGAATCTATACTGAAAAAGGAACTTATAGAATGGATTCCAAGGAGGCTTTTCTAACCAAAAACTCGAGGATCTTTTATAATGAGAAAATCCTTACGGGTGATGATATGTACTATAATCAGATCACAGGATTCGGTAAAGCAACAGGAAATGTAACCCTTGATGATCCTATAGAAAAAAGATATATAAAAGGAGGTTACGGAGAAATTTTTGAGAAAAAAGACTCCGCCATGATGACTAAAAATCCTTATGCTGTAAAAGTAATGGAAAAAGACTCCATTTATTTTGCTGCAGAAAAAATTATCTCTTATCAAAGACCGGATACACTAGATATCAAAGTCAAAAAAAGCTATCTTAGAGCTTTCAAAAAAGCCCGTATTTTTAAATCCAATGCGCAGGGAAGAGCAGATTCCATTGCCTTCAATGAAACAGATGGAATCATGCATATGTATACCAACCCGATTCTTTGGAGTGGTGAAAAGCAGGTTACCGGAGATAAAGTGGAGGCCTACTTCAATACCAAGACAGAAGATATTGACTCCTTAAAAGTCATTGGAAATGCTTTTGCGATTAGTAAAGTAGATTCACTTACCCTGAAAGACGAGTTCAATCAGGTGAAAGGAAAATTCATGACGGTGTACTACGAGAAAAACGCTATTAAAGAAGCAAGAGTCGTTGGAAACGCTCAGTCTATCGTGTATGTTGATGATACCGATCAGGAAACCAAAAAACCGGAAAGAATAGGAATTACGCTTTCTACTTGTGGAATTATCGGAGCATTGTTTGAAGAAAGAGCTTTACAGATTATTTCATGCAGTATCGGTGCCGCTTCAGACACTTATCCAATGAGTATGATAGAACCTTCGAAAAGGAAATTCCCGGATTTCAACTGGAATACTAAAGACAGAATCCGAAAATGGCAGGATATCCTTGTAGATACTCCAAATAACGAAGAAATACAATATACAGCGGATAGCGAGCTCTTCGATAAAGCGCAGAAAGCGATTGATGACGAAAAAGCGAAAGAAGAAGCTAAAAAACCTAAACGTACCAGAAAATAATAGAAAAAGACCAGTAAGCGCTGGTCTTTTTTGTGGATTAATTTTAACGTTTAATGAATCTTTTATAGCTTTGCTGAAATTTTTGGAGACAATGGAAATGCATAAAGATTTTTTTATATATCAGGCTCAAACCACCAAATTTGCTGCTGGCTTTGAAGTGGAGAAAGCAGTAGGAAGCTACATTTATGGAACAGACGGGAAAAGATATCTTGACTTTGTAGCAGGAGTTTCTGCCAACACTTTGGGGCACTCACACCCTAAAATAGTGGATGCCATTAAAGAGCAGACCGATAAATATCTTCACGTAATGGTGTACGGAGAATATGCACAGGAAAAACCTGTCGCATTATGCAGACTGCTTGCAGAAGCTACTCCTGATCCACTGGAAGTAACTTACCTTGTGAATAGCGGTGCAGAAGCTATTGATGGAAGCTTAAAGCTGGCTAAAAGATATACAGGAAGAGAAGAAATAGTTTCCTTTAAAAATTCTTACCATGGAAATACTCATGGGGCTTTGAGTGTTTCAGGAAATGAAACTCACAAGAGAGAATTCCGTCCCTTATTACCAATGGTTTCTTTTATTGAATTTAACAATGAAGAAGACTTCGATAAAATCACAGAGAAGACGGCTTGTGTTATCCTTGAAACCATTCAGGGAGCAGCAGGCTTTCTGGTTCCAAATAACGATTATCTGATCAAATTAAAAAGAAGATGTGAAGAAGTAGGAGCGCTTTTGATTTTGGACGAAATACAGCCGGGATTTGGAAGAACAGGAAAAACATTCGCAATTGACCACTTGAAAAATCAGCCC
>CBFQYI010000664.1:0-2139 GCA_965720825.1 uncultured Chryseobacterium sp.
AAAGCTTTTGTATATTTGCTAACCTTATAAAAATGTAACAATATAACAGTGTAATGATGTAATGATCTTCATGATATGCTGAAGCACTGATAAACCAACTTAATTATGGAAAACTTAAAAACAGAATTGAAACACAAAATTATCGAAGTTCTTAACCTTGAAGATGTATCTGTAGAAGAAATCAAAGATACTGATCCGTTATTCGGAGGTGGATTAGGATTAGATTCTATCGACGCTTTGGAACTGATCGTTCTTCTTGATAAAGACTATGGAATAAAATTAGCAGATCCTAAAAAAGGAAAAGAGATTTTCCAATCTATCGATACAATGGCAAAATTCATCGAGGACAACAGAACAAAATAAATACAACAATATAACAGTGTAGTCATTTGATAATTGCTGACCAATTAACAGATTGCTACACATGTTTTAGGATTTAATACCATGAGTCAAAAAATTGCCATAACGGGAATGGGCATCATTTCCTCCATCGGTAACAATGTGGAGGAAAATTTTATTTCATTACAATCCGGAAAACATGGGATTTCAGATATCGAAATGTTTGAAACCCGTCATGCCGGAGCCATTAAAACAGGTGAAATAAAATTATCCAATGAAGAACTTGTACAACAGCTTCAGCTTGATGAAGACAATAATATAACAAGAACTTCTTTATTGGGAATGATCGCTGCGAAAGAAGCCGTAGAAAGTGCTGGAATTTCAGATATCAATGGTTACAGAACCGGACTGATCTCTTCTACCAGTGTAGGAGGAATGGATATCACTGAAAAATACTTCTACTCTTACGAAGACTTTCCAGAAAAGCAAAAATATATTGATGCTCATGATGCCGGAAATTCCTCATTGGCTATTGCCGGTTATCTGGGATTAAAGGGTATGGTTTCTACCATCAGTACAGCCTGTTCATCCGCAGCCAATGCCATTATGATGGGGGCAAAACTGATTAAAAACGGAGTTTTGGACCGTGTGATTGTCGGAGGAACAGATTCTCTTTCAAAATTTACTTTGAATGGTTTCAATACGCTGATGATTCTTACAGATTCTTACAACACTCCTTTTGACAACAATAGAAAAGGGCTGAATCTTGGGGAAGCAGCGGCTTTCTTAGTCCTTGAATCTGAAGAAGTTGTTAAAAAAGAAAACAAAAAGGTTCTCGCTTATCTTTCCGGATATGGAAATGCCAATGATGCACACCATCAGACGGCATCTTCAGAAAATGGACAGGGTGCATTTCTAGCCATGCAGCAAGCCCTGAAAATCTCCGGATTAGAAAAAGAAAATATAGATTATATCAACGTTCACGGAACGGCTACTCCCAATAACGATTTATCTGAGGGAATTGCTATGATCAGAATCTTCGGTGAAAATCAGGTTCCTGAATTCAGCTCTACGAAAGCATTTACAGGACATACTCTGGCTGCCGCTGCAGGAATTGAAGCTGTGTTTTCAATTTTAGCGATGCAAAACAGCGTGATCTTCCCAAACCTGAATTTTAAAACAAAAATGGAAGAGTTCGACCTTACCCCTGTTACCGAATTGAAAGAAAAAAACATTCATCATGTACTTTCCAATTCATTTGGATTTGGAGGAAACTGTTCCACCTTAATTTTCTCAAAATCATGAGTGCAGTATACATCAACAGTGCATCCTGTATCTCCGTTCAGGACACTTTAAACGAAAATATTCTTCAGAACCTTACTCCTGGAAATTCATCAAACATCATTAAAGCGATAGAACCTAATTACAAAGAGTTCATTCCGCCTGCAATGATCAGAAGAATGTCTAAAACAGTAAAAATGAGTTCTGTAGCATCTCATTATGCATTGAAAGAAGCTGGTATTGAAAAGCCTGATGCCATCATTGTAGGAACCGGAATGGGCTGCTCCCAGGATTCTGAAAAATTCCTGAAAAACGTGATTGATAATCATGAAGAATTCCTTACGCCTACCTTTTTCATCCAGTCTACCCATAACACGGTAGCAGGACAAATTGCACTGGGATTACAGTGTCATGCGTATAACTTCACCTATGTAAACACTTCTTCTTCACTGGAGTTTTCATTGCTGGATGCCCAACTCCAGATCAATGACGGAGAAGTAGAAAATGTTCTGGTAGGTT
>CBFQYI010000665.1:0-2132 GCA_965720825.1 uncultured Chryseobacterium sp.
CACTCCTAAAGCAATGTTGGCTCCGTTTGATTTTATTTTAGACTGTAAGAACCATAGGATGGCTCCTGCTCCCAAACCAATCCAGATGGCAAATGCATAGAACGAACCTACCATTGCATAATCTCTTTCTCTCGGTTCAAAAGGTTTTACCCCTGTATAGAAAACAATACCTACACTTGTTAAGATAAATAAAGATAACAGTGCATAGAATCTTCCGAAGTCTCTGTTCAATTGGAAAAAGAATCCGATCAAACCTAAAATTAATGGAAGGAAGAAGAATTTTACCGTACTTTCATTCTTGAATTTAGCAGGCATTTTATCCTGATTTCCTACCGTAGCATTATCAATGAAAGGAATTCCGGAAATCCAGTTTCCTTTTGTGCTTTCCATGTTTCCTTCAAGATCATTTTGTCTTCCTACGAAGTTCCACATCAGGTATCTTACAAAGTAATATCCGTTCTGGAAAGTAATAAAGTAATCCATATTCTGAAGTAATGAAGGCTTCTGAACATTGATCAGGTTATAAGGTTTTACTTTCAGGTAATCTGAAGCGGTAATGGATTTGTCTTCATATTTAGCTCTCAGCTCATCAAAGATCTGCTTTGCCTGTGGATTGTCTGCCACATCTTCATTCGCATAGTTGAATGTAAAATCAGGAGCACCATACATAGAAATATAGTTCGCCATTACATCCTTATCCTCATTAAACATTCTTGGCATTAAGCTCACCTGAGACTTGTTGAATACATAATTGAAACGGTCTCCGGTTTTTCTGTATGTTCCGGTTTTTTCGTCTTTTTCGTAGATCTCTCCGGTTTTTTGTGTCTTAAAGCTTCCGTCCTCATTCTTTTCAATTCCATTAGCATCTAGAAATGCCGTATAGTTTTGTCCGTAGATGGTAGGCCAGTCACCATACTGCTCTCTGTTATAATAATCCAGCATCCCAATTGCTGTATCCGGATCGTTAAGGTTCATTGGCGGATTAGCGTTCGCTCTGATAGGAATAACCATCCAGCAAGAGAATCCAATCATCATGAAAACTACAGATAATGCAGCGGTCTGGTAGATTTTTCTTTTTGCTTTCCTTGCATACTTGATTAAGAAATAGCAAATCGCTACCATTAAAATAAATGCCGCAATTGTTCCGGAGTGGAAAGGAAGTCCAAGACCATTTACGAAGAAAATCTCAAGTCTTCCGAACATCGTCATAATTAAAGGGAAGATAATTTTGAAAACGATAATCAAAATTCCCAATGTAATAAGGTTTGCCCAGATAAAGTTTTTCCAGGTAAACTTATAATTTCTTGCATAGTATACTAAGCATACTGCAGGAATTGCAAGCATACACATCATGTGTACTCCTACAGAAAGTCCTAAAACAAAGAAAATAAGAATAATCCATCTTTCACTGTCCCCCGCTTGATACTCATTCTCCCATTTGGTGATTAACCAGACCAAAAGCGCAATAAACATAGAAGCCATAGAGTAAACCTCTCCTTCTACTGCCGAGAACCAGAATGTATCTGAGAACGTAAAGCAAAGTGCTCCTACTGCTCCGGCAAATAAAATAGAGATTTCCTGATGTTTTGTAATTTCTTCAAAATCTTTGTTTAAAAGTCTTCTCACAAAATGGGTGATCGTCCAAAACAAAAATAAAATAGTCAGCGCACTGAACAATGCAGACATCGCGTTGATCACGATAGAATAGTTTTCGCCTTTCCCTAATGCAAAAATGGCTGCCACGGCACCCACTATCTGGAATAAAGCAGCTCCGGGAGCGTGCGTTACTTCAAGTTTTACTGCAGAAGAAATGTACTCGCCACAATCCCAGAAACTGAAATTGGGTTCTATGGTGGACAAGTACGTGAAAAAAGCAACGACGAAAATCACCCATCCTGAAACGGTGTTCCATTGCCTAAAAGTCCAATTTTTCATAGTATTAAATCAATTATGCGAAAATAAGGCTTTTATCTTATTTTATGCGGGTTTTAACAAAATTTAAAAATTTTGGCGTAGTATTTGCGATTATAGTCGTGTCAAAACTGTAAATACGAAAAAAAAATTATAGAACTAAGCCCTAGAAATCAAACAAAAGTTTAGTAATTATTTATTTTTTTGTATTTTTGCCGACA
>CBFQYI010000666.1:0-2129 GCA_965720825.1 uncultured Chryseobacterium sp.
TAATTGTAATGCAAATATACGAAAATATACCACTCGGTATATTTTATTGAAGAAGAATAATTAATTTGAATGTTTTGGATTTAAGTTTTGGCTAAAGCCAAGAGAATTATTTTAAAAAAGAAAACGGGCTTCCTTCGTGAACTGGCGTTCGTAATCTGCCAGATTATGCTCAGGATAAAGCCCGTTTCTATTGATGTAAATGCTTTGAATCTTAATTTTCTAAAGTAGCATTCAATGTAATTTCAAAGTTGAAAGCGGCACTTACAGGGCATCCTTCTTCAGCAATCTTAGCGAATTTCTGGAATTCTTCTTCTGAGATTCCCGGAACTTTAGCAGTAAGAGTCAGTTCAGATTTTGTAATTTTTCCAATGTTTGGGTCAAGAGTGATTACAGAAGTTGTCTTTAATTCTTCAGGGTTGTAACCTGCCTGAGATAATTCTGCATCCAGTTTCATCGTGAAGCATCCTGCATGGGCTGCTGCCAGTAATTCTTCAGGGTTTGTCCCAACACCATCCGCAAAACGGCTGTTGAAAGAATATTGAGTCTGGTTTAAAGTTGTACTTTGAGTAGTTAAATGTCCTTTTCCTTCTTTGATGGTACCGTTCCAAACGGCTGTTGCGTTACGTCTCATAATGTTTGTTTTTGTATTTAGTATTGTTGTTTGATTTTGATGTTACAAAGGTATATCTGTTGCGAGAAGGATTCAATAGATAAAAAGACTTAAATATTGTACTTTTTTCCCGTGATGTAATTTTTTTTGAAATTAGCAGGTGTGCTACCGGTTTTGTTGGTGAAAAGACGATTGAAATAGGCCGGATCTTCATATCCCAGATCGTAGGCAATTTCTTTCACCGGTTTATCCGTATAAAACAGTAACCTTTTTGCTTCTAATAAGATTCTGTTGATGATAAACTGATTGGGTGAGTCCAGATTTAAATTTTTAAATTTATGAGTTAATGTTTTCGGAGCTATATGAAGCAGCTCAGCATATTCTGCTACATTATGCTTCTCTCTGAAATGAATTTCCAGATGTCTGCTGAAATCCCGGAAAATATCAAGTTCACTGCCGGGTATTCTGAGCGTGTCATTATCCAGATTTTGTTTCTTCCACTTGCGGGTAGCTCTGATGATGATCTGTTTTACATAGGTTCTGATCATTTCCTCTGCGGAAGAATCTTTCCATTCAAGTTCATCCTGAATATTCTGGAACAAACTTTTTATAAGAGAGGTTTCTGAATCATCAAGCTCTACAAAAGGAATTTCAAATACATTATGGAAGAGAAGTCCGTCACAAGCCACTTCTTTATCATGGATCTGGATGCAGTAGAAATCACGGTTGTAGAAAAGGAGGATAGACTCATCTTTTCCTTTTTGTATATTTAAATACTGGTTAGTCAGGAAAAAAAGAGAAGGTTTTTTGGTTGTATAATGATTAAAATCTACCGAAAGTTCATATCCTGAAGGAATAAAAAATACTTTAATATCTGTCCTGAATTGATTCCCGTTGAAATTCTCCAGATTTTCTTCTGAAAATATTTCCAGTCCGAGTCTTTTATATTGATCTTCAAAAATAAGCTGGTGCGGCATCCTTTAACTTTAGTTTAAAGATACAAAAAAGCATGATTTGAGCTGTATTAAATTATTGAACCTATGATTTCTTATGTTTGGTATATAAAATTGAAATAAAATAAATTCAAAATATGTTTTTACATTGATATTATTTTATCATTTTTACAAAGATTTGTATTGTGACCTAAAAGTATTAACCTTTTTTCATAACTGCCTGTATGAGCGAATTAGAAAATATTCTGAGAGAAATAACTCCACTATCTCCTGAGGATAGTTTTCTCGTATTTGACAGGATTAAAGCCTCATTCGACTTTCCGTACCACTATCATCCGGAAATTGAAATCAATTTTATCTACAAAGGGAAAGGGTACAGAAGAATGATCGGAGACCATACCGGAGAGATCGGAAATATAGAACTGGTGCTGGTAGGACCCAATTTACCACATTGCTGGGCGAATTACAGATGTAAAAACAGAAAAACCCACGAAATCACCATACAATTCAATCAGGATTTCTTCCATCAGTCCTTAATGGAAAAAAATATTCTGAAACCTATCAAT
>CBFQYI010000667.1:0-2125 GCA_965720825.1 uncultured Chryseobacterium sp.
TTCATCATTATCACAAAATCAGATTATGGCTTATCTGCTGGGCGTTTTTATGTGCTTCATCATGTATTTTGGAATTGAACAGCTGGCGAGTTATAAACTATTGGGTGCTGCAGATTTTATCCTTCAGAATATTGGTTTCTATCAGCATTTCTTAGGCTTTACAAGAGGGCTTATTGATTTTAAAGATGTTGCCTATTTTGTACTCGTTATCGGGGCTTCATTAGTATTGTCTAATCATTTTATTAACAAAAAGAAGTAGAATCATGAAGAAGTTCAATGCTAAATCTCCACTGGGAATTTTCTTGATTGTAATTGTTCCTTTAGTGATTATCCTGACCTATTCGGGAATCAGATTAGACTTAACAAAAGAAAAAAGATATACACTTTCTGATAACACCATCAAAGTATTAGAGTCTGTTAAAAAGCCTCTGACTGTTGAAGTGTATCTGGAAGGAGACTTTCCTGCAAGTTTCAAACAGCTTCAAAGCGAAACGAAATTTATGCTGGAAGAATTCAGAAAAATTAATCCGAAGATTGATTTTAAATTCATCGATCCCATTAAAACAAAAATGTCTCAGGACACTTTGATGGCAATGGGAATGCAGCCATCTATTCTTCCGGATGTAAAAGATGGTAAGATCTCACAGATTACGCTTTTCCCTTACGCGGTGATTAAACATGGAAATGATGGCGTTTCTATCCCTTTAGTGGTACAGCAGGCAGGAATCGATGCCGATCAGCAGTTGACAAGATCCATTGAAGGATTGGAATATAATCTTGTTTCTAATATTAAAAACATTGCAGCAGCCAAGAAAAAGAAAATCGGAATTCTGGTCAACCACGATGAATTGAATCCCGACGAGTTTCAGGGATTTGTACAGCTTGCAATGGAAAACTACGATGCAGGACCTATTATTCCTAAAAATCAGACGGAACTTTCAGTGGAAGATATTCCTTTATTAAAGCAAATGAGTGCTTTGGTGATTGCAAAACCACGAAAAGCATTTACAGATAATGAAAAAGTAATTCTTGACCAATATATCATGAACGGAGGGAAAACCCTTTGGATGATTGATGCTGTAAATGCTGAAATGGATACCTTAACAAGGTCCAAAAAAGTAATGCCATTCCCGATAGATATCAATATGACAGACTTCTTTTTCAATTACGGGATCAGAATCAATCCTGCTCTGGTAAAAGATGTAAAAAAGTTTGCATTATTAAGACTGGTTACAGGAGAAGTGAGTGGAAATCCTCAGTACACAAGCTTACCTTGGCCTTATTATCCGCTTGGAATTGCTGAAAATAATAATCCGGTCACCAAAAATATTAACCCTGTAAAATTTGAATTCCCAACTTCTATTGATACATTAGGAGGGAGAAAAAATATCAAAACAAAAGTTCTTTTCGAATCCAGTGAAAGAACATTATTGAAACAGGTTCCGAACTATGTGGATCTGAAAGAAATTGCAAGCGTAGACAGTCTTGGGCAAATGGAAAAGCCAAGCACACCTAAGATTTTCGCTGTAGCATTGGAAGGAAAGTTTAATTCTGCGTATGCATCAAGAATTGAAAGAAAATCGTACCCTGGATTCAAAACATCCAGCCCGGAAAACAAAATGATTGTGATTGCAGACGGAGATGTAGGAAGAAACAAAGTGATCAAAGGAAAACCACTTCCATTAGGGGTAGACCTTTTAACGAACGAACAGTTTGGAAACGAACAGTTCCTTAGAAATGCTTTAGATTACCTTCTTGATGACAGCAACCTGATGGAATTGAGAAACCGAAACATTGAAGAAAGACTTCTTGACAGGCAAAGAATTACTGAAGAGAAATCGACCTGGCAATGGATCAATTTACTGCTTCCATTGGCTATTATAGGTCTTATCGGAGGATTGTTCTTCTGGTTAAGGAAAAAGAAATTTGGATAAAATATAAAAAATTCCGGAAGATTTTCTTCCGGAATTTTTATTTTAACAACTTATTATTGAGTTGTAATACTCTTAATTAATAATTTATCCTTCCAATACAGGAATAAGATGTTCCCATTTCAGCTGTTTTGCATAATCTAAAGCTGTTTTTCCTTTTTTAGATGGGATATTTCTATCCGCTCCAGCTTCTA